>CAZWPW010000031.1:0-13635 GCA_964635525.1 uncultured Bacteroidaceae bacterium | reverse complement strand
TATCCACATTGAAAGAAGATTTAAAAAACAATGATGCGGCATTGCTTAACGACGATACGATAAGCTCCTATCTCGATGCACTGAGGAAGATATTTGTCGTTGAGGACATGCCAGCATGGAATCCAAACCTTCGTTCAAAGACAGCAATCCGCACGTCTGATACCCGCTATTTTGTCGACCCCTCCATTGCTACTGCGGCATTGGGATTAGGACCGGCCGACTTGGTTAATGACTTGGGCACAATGGGGCTTATGTTTGAAGCAATGTGCGTAAGGGATCTGCGCGTGTTTGCCGATGCATTGAATGGCAAGACCTACCATTACCGTGACAAGAGCGGGTTGGAATGTGATGCGGTAATACACCTGCGCAATGGGCAATATGCTCTTATAGAGATAAAACTTGGGGGTGATTCACTGATAAACGACGGAGTGAAGACGCTAAACGCCTTGACAAATCAAATAGACACCACCCGCATGCCCGCTCCCGCCTTCAAGATGGTGTTAACCGCTGTCGGGGAATATGCTTATTGCCGTCCTGATGACGGGATTTATGTTGTCCCGATAGGATGTTTGAAACAATAGCTCCACATTAAGAAATATTTTTTGTTTTGCTAATTTTGCCACTGTGGTTCGATTATAAACATACCGGGGATTGATTGCATGGACTATAATGAAGCTGTCAAATATTTGGTTGAACAAGTGCCAATGTTCCAAAAGGTCGGAGGGGCGGCCTACAAGGAGGGGCTTGGCACTACGATAGAACTTGACAAACGTTTCGGCAACCCGCACCGGGCATACAAAACCATACACATAGCAGGGACGAACGGCAAGGGGTCATGCTCGCACACATTGGCGGCAATACTGCAAGCGGCAGGATACAGGACAGGGCTTTATACCTCGCCCCACCTCGTCGATTTCAGGGAACGCGTCAAAGTCAACGGCAAGATGGTTTCTGAGGATTACGTCGCGGCTTTCGTCTCAAACAACCAAGCCTTGTTCAAGAGTCTTTCGCCCTCATTCTTTGAGCTGACCACATCGCTTGCGTTCAACTATTTCCGTGACATGGAGGTTGATGTCGCAGTTGTTGAAACGGGCATGGGCGGCAGGCTCGACTGCACGAACATCATCATGCCCGATTTGTCGGTCATCACTAATATAAGCTATGACCATGTGCAATACCTTGGCAGCACTTTGGATAAAATAGCATACGAAAAGGCCGGGATAATCAAACGCGGCATCCCGGTCGTCATAGGAGAAAGCAGTGCCGAGACTATGCCGGTATTCCTGAGCAAGGCGAGAGAAATGCAAGCCCCGCTTTATTTTGCTGATAGCAGCTCTCCCTTCCACAGCATGGAATTTACCACGGAGGGCGGCATCAACTACGAATGCAAGGGCTACGGGATAATTGAAGGAGCGTTAGGAGGCTACTGCCAATTGCGTAACACAAGCACCATACTTTGCGCCGTCGAGAGGTTGAAGGAGATAGGGTATGCTTTGCCATCGGATGCTGTCAAGCACGGTTTTAAAAACGTCGTCGAAGCTACCGGCTTCTACGGGCGGTGGCAAATCGTCAACAAATCGCCATTGACGATATGCGATGCCGGGCATAATGCCGCAGGCATGCGTTTCGTTGCCGACCAATTAGGAAAGATTCAGCGTGAGAGGCTGTTCTTCATCATTGGGGTTGCAGGCGACAAAGATGTTTCGGCAATGCTGGCAATATTGCCTAAGGATGCCGACTATATTTTCACCAAGGCTTCAATACCAAGGGCTATGGGCGAAAAGGAGTTGCAAGCGATAGCATCAGAGGCAGGCTTGCACGGCGTTGCCCTCGGGGATGTGGCCTCGTCATACTCTTATGCTATGGAGCGTGCCACAAGCAACGATGTGGTTTTCATCGGAGGCAGTTGCTTCGTCGTGGCAGACTTGTTGTCGTATCTCAAAGGTACAAACAATTAAATGTGTATATTTACCAAGAATAAAACTTATACCAACATGCCAAACAGGAGTTTAGTAGCAATAGAAGACTACAGCAAGGAGAAAATCCTGTACATGCTCGCAATGGCGGGCGAGTTCGAGAAAAAGCCAAACAGGAAGTTGCTCGACTCGAAAATCGTTGCAACACTGTTCTTTGAGCCGTCAACACGCACGCGCCTCAGCTTCGAGACGGCAGCGAACCGCTTAGGAGCAAAGGTAATCGGCTTTGCCGATCCAGGCGTGACAAGCTCGACGAAAGGTGAGACGCTCAAGGATACAATAATTATGGTCAGCAACTACGCCGATGTCATAGTCATGAGGCATTACCTCGAAGGCGCGGCGCTATATGCCAGCCAAGTCTCTCCGGTGCCGGTGGTCAATGCAGGCGACGGGGCAAACCAGCATCCCTCGCAAACAATGCTTGACCTGTATTCAATATACAAAACACAGGGAAGGCTTGACAACCTGAACATTTGCTTGGTAGGCGACCTTAAGTACGGGCGAACAGTGCATTCATTGCTCATGGCAATGCGCCACTTCAACCCGGCATTCCATTTCATTGCCCCCAAAGAGTTGAGTATGCCAGATGAGTACAAGCTATATTGCCAGACGAACGGTATAAGCTATACAGAGCACACCGATTTCAACTGCGATGTGATTGCCGATGCCGACATATTGTACATGACGCGAGTGCAACGCGAAAGGTTCACCGACCTTGCCGAATACGAGAAAGTCAAGGACGTATATATACTTACTGAACCCATGCTGTGCAAGACGAAAGACAACCTGAGGATATTGCACCCCCTGCCACGCGTGAACGAGATAGACAGGGAACTTGACGAGAACCCTAAAGCATACTATTTCCAGCAGGCGAAGAATGGATTGTACGCGCGCCAAGCCATAATCTGCGACGTGCTTGGGATAACATTGGAAGAAGTCATAAACGACGAGTTGTATACAGCAGCGGCATCCTCCAACGCGCATGCCGTCACTATAAAGGATGATGAAATCATTGGGGAGAAAACTACTTGCCTACACAGCAAAGAGGCCGGCATTGCCAAATGCGGAAACCCAAAGTGTATAACGAACAATGAACCCATGAAACCGCGCTTCGCATTGGCTGATGCGCAGAAAGGCACTTGCAAGTGCATCTATTGCGGCAAAGAACAATACAACAACAAGCTTGAGACCCAATGAAAACGGATTGGAAACCCGGCACAATGATATACCCTCTGCCCGCCGTCATGGTGAGTTGCGGGACAATGGAAGAGCCAAACATCATCACGGCGTCATGGGTAGGGACGATATGTTCAAATCCGCCAATGTGCTATGTTTCAATCCGCCCAGAGCGACATTCATACGAAATAATCAAAAACAGCATGGAATTTGCCATAAACCTGACAACCGAACAACTCGCCAAAGCAACTGATTGGTGCGGGGTGAGGTCAGGAAAAGACTATGACAAATTCAAGCAAATGGGGCTAACACCAGCAAAAGCGTCAATGATAAGATGCCCGATTATAGAGGAATCACCGCTGGCAATAGAATGCCGGGTCAAAGAGGTCATAAGGTTAGGCTCGCACGACATGTTTATAGCCGATGTGCTTAACGTCAAGGCCGACACAACTTACATGAACGACGAAACAGGAAAGTTTGAATTAGACAAAAGCAAGCCGCTCGTGTACCTGCACGGGGCTTATTATTCTCTTGGCAATCTAATAGGAAAGTTTGGATGGTCAGTCGAAAAGAAAAAATAACGCTACTCTTCTTGGCTCTGTTCATTGCCGTTGCAGCCCAAGCAAGGAATGATGACACGTTGCGGCATGATAGCAAAGAACACAAAGGTGCCAAATGCGTGGTTGAATATGGCATAAAAGCCGGATTCAACTCTTCGATGTTCTTGATTGACAAATTTGTGATCAACGAAGTGTCAATCGACGAATTGCAGAACAACTACAAGACCGGCTACAATTTGTCACTGTTTGCCCGCTTAAACTTCAAAAGGCATTTTGTGCAATTGGCGCCAGAGTTTTCAAATGTCAACGGAGAAATAACTTTCGACAAAAAAGGATCGCAGCACCCGGACATAGAACCTGACTACGCGACAATCGACGCGAATTTGAAGACCTTCAACTTCCATCTTCTCTACGGATACAGCTTGATAAGCGAGAAACCATACGGGCTGGCGCTTTTCGCCGGGCCCACGTTGAAATACATTTGGCGCGACAAGTCAAGGATAGAATACATGAATTTCTCTGAATCAATGTCTGAGACAATCAACCCGTTTTGTATCAACGTCGAAATCGGAGTCAGCGTCAAAATATCGTACCTCTTTTTGGATTTCTCGTATGAAATAGGCTTGAGCAACGTGTCAAAGCGCATAACTGACTTGAGCGACCCGACAGCCTCCATAACGCTCGACAGGCGGAACAATGTCTTGAACTTCTCGTTGGGATTCACATTCTGACAACGTTGCCCGGCCATTAGAAAGGCGGGTCATTAGGAGGATAAATGTCGTTGTCATAATTGCTTTTCGAGTCAATAATCATACCTCCCGCAGGGTTGGACGGCGGAATGTATCCCCCCTCATCCTCGTTTGTGAATTTGGCATGCTCGGCGTTGAACCTTAGATGAATAAGCCCAGTGGCCCCGTTGCGGTGCTTGGCTATGATGAACTCAGCCATGCCCCGGAGGTCTTTATGGTCCTCGTTCTCGTATATCTTGAAATATTCCGGCCTGTGTATGAAGCAAACAATGTCTGCATCCTGCTCGATAGCGCCCGATTCCCTGAGGTCGCTAAGCTGGGGACGCTTGCCGTCAATGCCCTCGCGGCTTTCGAGGTTTCTGTTAACCTGTGAAAGCGCAATTATGGGTATGTCCAACTCCTTGGCAAGGGATTTGAGTGAACGCGAAATGGTTGCAATGTCCTCTTGCCTGCTCCCCGTTTTCACCCCGCTGCTCATGAGCTGCAAATAGTCTATTATGATCAGCTTGACTTGGTGCTCGCGCACAAGGCGGCGCGCTTTCGTGCGCAGCTCGAATATCGACAGCATGTTTGAATCGTCCAAGTAAAGCGGGGCATCGAACAGCTCTTTTGTCTTTATGTCCAACTGCCTCCATTCATATGGTGCGAGCTGTCCGCTTTTAATCTTCTCGTTAGGGATTTCGCAAACGTTGGAAATCAAACGGTTTGCCAATTGTATGTCATTCATCTCCAACGAGAATATTGCAACGGGTTGCTGGTTGTCGACGGCTATGTTCTTTGCCATCGACAAGATGAATGCCGTCTTTCCCATGCCAGGGCGGGCGGCAATGATAATCAAATCAGAGTTTTGCCAGCCCGATGTAATCTTGTCCAACTGAGTGAACCCCGATTCAAGCCCGGTTAACCCGTCAGTCCTCGCCGCCGCCTTCTTGAGCAGTTCAAGCGCCTTGTCTATGACCGGGTTGAGCTGGGTGTAGTCCTTCTTCATGTTCTGCTGCGAAATCGAGAACAATTCCGCTTCGGCAGCTTGCATCAAGTCGTCAACGTCGTTGGTCTCGTCAAAGGCCTTGGTCTGGATGCGGCTCGTGTATGAAATCAACTCGCGAGCCAAGTGCTTTTGGGCAATTATCCTGGCATGGTACTCTATGTGTGCCGATGAAACCACCTTGCCGCTCAATTGCGTGACGTAGTAGGGGCCGCCAACAAACTCCAAATCACCGTTCTTGCGCAGCTCCTCCGTCACGGTGATTATGTCAACAGGCTTTTGCTCGATTGCCAGGTTTTGTATTGCCTGGAATATCTTCTGATGCTTTATTTCATAGAATGATTGGGGCTTGAGTATCTCGCTGATGAGTGAAAAAGCGTCTTTCTCAATCATCAAAGCTCCCAGCACCGCCTCCTCGAACTCAACAGCTTTGGGGGGAATATGCCCCAGTTCTTCCAAATTGGGCGATTTGCTGGCCCTTGTGCTTCTGTTGGTCTTTTCCATTGCTGTTGTAGGATTAAATCTCAGGCAAATGTAATTTTTAAATGGCAGTAATGCAAAAGCATCTGTTTGAGGCGCGCCGAGGCATATTCCCCGCAACCAAACCGCAAACGCCATGAAAATGACAAAGATTGGGTGCAGTGCCGATAATCCTGTTATTTTTGCATTGACAGTTTTTTGTTCGCATGAAACCTTTAGCGGAAAGATTAAGACCACGCACGCTCGACGAATATTCAGGGCAAAAGCACCTTGTAGGCGACAATGGCATCATACGCAACATGATAGCCACGCGCAACCTATCCTCGTTCATCCTATGGGGACCACCCGGAGCAGGTAAGACAACGCTGGCAAACATAATATCAAATGAGCTTGACAGGCCGTTCTACACATTGAGCGCAGTAGCCGCAGGCGTCAAGGAAGTGCGGCAAGTAATCGACAATGCCGAGAGGAACAAACTCTTCAGCGGCCAACCGGCGGTCTTGTTCATTGACGAGATACATCGCTTCAACAAGTCGCAACAGGATTCGCTCCTTGCCGCAGTCGAAAAAGGCACAGTCGTCCTGATAGGGGCAACAACCGAAAATCCCTCGTTTGAAGTCATAAGACCCTTGCTGTCAAGATGCCAAGTCTACACCTTGGAGCCGTTGGCCGATGAAGAACTGTGTGCCATACTCGACCGCGCCCTGACAATCGACGAGCTGCTCTCGCAAATGGACATTGAAATAGCCGAAAAAGACGCATTGATACACCACTCCGGAGGCGATGCCCGCCGCCTGCTCAACGCACTTGAATTAGTGGTCAATTCAACGAAACTCGTAGGCGGTAAGCTCAAGGTGACTAATGACTCCGTCAACGCAGCATTGCAGCAAAAGCCGTTGGAATATGACAAGAACGGGGAGATGCACTACGACACCATCTCCGCATTCATAAAATCAATAAGAGGAAGCGCGCCGGATGCGGCAATATACTGGCTGGCAAGGATGATAGAAGGAGGCGAAGACCCCGTATTCATAGCACGGCGGATGGTCATTGCAGCCGCAGAAGACATAGGGTTGGCAAACCCCAACGCCCTGCTGCTCGCAAATGCTGCCTTCGACACGGTAAACAAGATAGGATGGCCGGAAGCGAGAATACCATTGGCCGAAGTTGCAATATACCTGGCGGCATCGCCGAAAAGCAATTCAGCATACAAGGCCATAGGCGAAGCGCAGCAGGAGGTAAGGAAATCGGGAAACCTGCCCGTGCCGCTGCACCTGAGAAACGCACCGACAAAGCTCATGCAAGACTTGGGATATGCCGGAGGATACAAGTACCCGCATGACTACCCGAACAACTTTGCAGAACAGGATTACCTGCCCGCAGGCATCCAAGGCCGCAAGTTCTGGATACCGCAGCCCAACGTGCAGGAAAACAAACTTAAGGATAGGATTGAACATCTTTGGAACATAAAATATGAAGAATAAGCACAAGATTTGCGTATTAGATGGATATTCCGTCAACCCGGGCGACCTCGACTGGAAGCCAATAAGCACGCTCGGGGACTTCTTCTTGCATGACAGAACCTCCCCAGAACAACTAATCGAAAGGGCACAAGGCATGGATGCACTGCTGCTCAACAAGGTAGTTATCAGGAAAAAACACCTTGATTTGCTGCCAAACCTGAAGTACATAGGCATACTGGCAACGGGATACAACAACGTCGATGTTGAAGAGGCAGCCAAACGAGGCATCATAGTCACCAACGTACCCTCGTATAGCACCGCATCGGTAGCACAAATGGTTTTCGCCCACCTCCTTAACATCTGCGTTAGGATCCCCGACTATGCCGCCTCAGTCAAGCAAGGATGCTGGTCGGAATGCCCAGACTTCTCATACCTGATATGCCCCATACATGAATTGAAAGACAAAACAATGGGCATAGTGGGGCTGGGAAACATCGGCATGGCAGTTGCCGGGATAGCCAAAGCATTCGGGATGAACGTAGCAGCGCATACCTCAAAAACCGAACTTCCGCCGTGGATAACCAAATGCACGCTTGACGAGCTTTTCGCAAACGCCGACGTGCTGTCGTTGCACTGCCCGCTGAATGAGGCGACAAAGAACATGGTCAATGCCCGGAGGCTGAGCCTCATGAAACCATCGGCGGTGCTTATCAACACCGGGCGCGGAGGATTGATTGACGAGCACGAACTGGCACTGGCTCTGAACGAAGGCAGGCTGCACGCGGCAGCATTGGATGTCCTCTCTGTCGAGCCGCCGCCAAGCACAAACCCGCTCCTGTCGGCAAAAAACTGCTATATCACGCCGCACGTGGCATGGGCAACGACAGAAGCAAGGGCAAGGCTGATGCAGATAGCGGCCATGAACTTGGCTCAATTCATCAACGGCAGGGAAATAAGCAACCGGGTTGTGTGAGGGCTGAGAGCGTCACAGCTGCGAATCCCTCACTGCGTAAATCCTCTCGATGATATCGACAACTTTCATGCCGTCAATGGCATTCGTCGTGATGGGAGCATTGTCCTCGAGAGTGTCAATGACATTCTGGATTATGTGATGGTGGTTCTGGGCTGACCCCTTATATCCCCCGTAGTCGTTGGGAGGGTTCGAAGGCGAAAGGCAAGGCATGACGTAGTCCTTGACGTGGCAATAGACGACCTCGTCCATGTATTGCCCCGCCACCTTGATAGAACCGTGCTCTGCGATGATGGTGATGCTGCTCTCCATGTTCGCGTCCCAAACCGACGTGGAGTAGTTCAAGCAGCCCGACCCGCCGTTGCAGAAGTCGAACATGACAGTACCCGAATCCTCAAAGTCCGTAAGCCCGCCATGGTTGAAGTCATGGAAACTGCCTTTGATGTTCTTGATGTCGCCGAAAAGCCAGAACATGATGTCAATGAAATGCGAGAATTGGGTGAAAAGCGTGCCGCCGTCCATGTCCTTGGTACCGTGCCAGCCTCCGGGTTTGTAGTACCGTGAATCCCTGTTCCACAGGCAATTGAGCTGCACATGGTAAATCTTCCCCAGCACACCGCTGCCCACAACCTCCTTCAACCAGGCCGCAGGGGGCGAATAACGGTTCTGCATGACGCAGAACACTCTCTTTCCGCAGTCGAGGCTCGTACTGACGACGCGCTCTGCATCGGAGCGGCTAAGTGCCATGGGCTTCTCGATAACAACGTGCTTGCCGCATTTGATGGCGTCAATCGCGTATTCGGCATGCAAACCGTTAGGCACGCAGATGTTAACCACGTCGACGAGAGGCTCTTTCGACAGCAAGTCATGGAACGAAAGGTAGAACCTTTCGGCGATGTCCCCGAGGCCAAGCTCTTCTTTTCCAAGGATGTCGCAAACGGCGCAAAGGCGCGCGCCGCTGTTTCTCCTTATCATTTCGGCATGCCGCTTGCCTATGTGGCCTTGCCCGATTACCGCGAAGTTTACCATTTCAAAGCATCAAATCAACGCGGCAAAATTAGCAATTAATCACAATCTTCTGGTTTTCAGGATGGGGTTTTTATGCCCGAGGTGGCAGTACAACCCGCCCGGGGCATCCTTGCATGCAATGCCAAGTTCCCTTGGGTAGCAAGTAATCTTTATTTTTAGGTTAAAAATATATATTTTTACCGTAAGATTATATATTTTTACCTTGCAAATACATATTTTTAAGGTAAAAATAAAGATTTCATTTAACCCTGGGAAAGATAGCATCCTACCCGGTGAAAGATTTGATGGCATGCCGGGCAACTTCCGGCGGGGAGTTTTTCCGGTTTGGCGGGTTTGCTTTTCTGCGTAAGCCGGCACGCTATCGGGGTCTCGGTTGCATGGGATTTTTTGTTATTTTTGCAGAAAATTTGAACAGTTCTCTATGCGTTTGCGTTTTTTGAGCCTCGGAAGCGGGAGCAGCGGCAATTGCTACCTCTTGTCGACGGGCGTGTCATCGATAATGATTGACGCTGGAATCGGCATCCGCTCGGCGCGGAGGTTGATGAAGGACTTGGCGATTGACCTGTTTGCGCTCGACGGCCTCTTGCTTACGCATGAGCATCTTGACCATGTGCGTTCTGCCGGTTATTTCGGCGGGAAGTTGGGCATTCCGGTTTATGCTACTCGCGAAGTGTTCCGGGGCATTGAGATGAACTCCCGCATCCGGCACAAGATTGGCAGTTCGGCCAGGGCTGTTGAGAAGCATGTCGCTTTTTCGATAGGCGGTTTCAGGATTACGCCATTCCCTGTCCACCATGATTCGCTCGACAACGTGGGTTACAGGATCGAGTGGGGCGGCTTGTCGTTCGTCATCATCACTGATTGCGGTTGCGTGACGGGGGATGTCATGAGGTATGCCTCGGGTGCTGATTACTTGGTGGTTGAGGCTAACCATGACTTGGATATGCTCGCTTCGGGTCCTTATCCATTTGAGTTGAAGCGCAGGGTTGCCAGTCCGTCGGGGCATCTGTCGAATGTCGATGCCGGCTCGTTGGTTGGCGGGGTCTTTTCTTCCAATCTCAAGCATGTCTGGCTGTGCCATTTGAGCAATGACAACAACACCCCTGAGCTTGCCTCGGCTGCGGTTCGCGATGCACTTGCCGCCAAGTGTGGTGCTGCCGGGCGCGAGGTTGGAGTTACGCCACTGCCGAGGACGGAGCCTGCCGGCTGGTTTGACCTGGGCTGAGGGCAGGCTGCCGCGCCGGGTGTCAGAACAGCGCCCGGATTATGTCGTTGAAGTTTGCCCATATCAACAGGGCGAAAAGCAATACCATCCCTGTCATTTGCGCGTATTCAAGGAACTTGTCGCTTGGTTTCCTCCTTGTAATTATCTCATAGAACAGGAAGAGGACGTGTCCTCCATCGAGTGCCGGGATGGGCAGTATGTTCATGAATGCGAATATGATAGACAGCAATGCCGCCATCTCCCAGAAACGGTGCCAGTCCCATAGCTTGGGGAAGAGTTGGGTTATCGTTCCGAAGCCTCCTATGCTTTGGGCTCCTTCTTTGGTGAATACGTATTTTATGTCATTGACGTACCCTCCGAGCGTGTTGACTCCCAGCCTTATGCCTGCGGGGAACGATGCGAGCAATGAGTAGTTCTTCTTTGCCTCTTGCGTGAAGGCGGGCAGACCTGTGAATATGACGTTCATTTTTTTGTCGTCGTTAAGGATTATGCTGGCTGTCTGCTCTTCGTTGCCTCGGATGTATGTAACTGATATAGTGTCGTTTGCCTTGCAGTTTGCGATGGCTTTGAACACGTCGGAGTTCGCATGCGCAGGTTGGTTGTTGATGGCTATGATCTTGTCGCCTTTAGCCATACCCGCATCCATTGCCGGGCCTTGTATGATGCTGTCTATGATTGCCGGGTAGCGGTATGTTGCGAAGTACATGCTGTCCATGATGAGCCTTTGCCCCATTTCGTCGGTCAGGTGCACGTATGCTTCGCTTCCGTTGCGTTTCACTTTTACTACCCTTGCGTTCGATATGTCCCGCAGTATGCTGACGTTGTTGTACCATCCTCCCCGTCGTGGGAGTATGATTGAGTTTGCTTCGTCTTCGATTGGCGTTCCGTCGGCTTCGAGGAGTATGTCACCGTTCTTGAATCCTATCGCTTGCGCCGTCGGGCTGAAGTCGAGGCCAAGTTCCGGTGTTGTGCTTGCCACAGATGTTTCTCCCCAAGCGAAGAGTATCATTGCGTATATTATTATTGCCAGGAGGAAGTTGAACAGTACGCCTCCTATCATTATCAGAAGCCTTTGCCATGCCGGTTTTGACCTGAACTCCCATGGTTTTGGCGGCTGTGCCATTTGTTCGCGGTCTAGTGATTCGTCGATCATTCCTGCTATTTTGACGTAACCTCCGAGGGGCAGCCATCCGAGGCAGAATTGCGTTTTTCCTTCTTTCGGCTTTTTGGGTAATTTGAGCAGGGTAAGCCACGGGTCGAAGAACAGGCAGAATTTCTCTACCCTTACCTTGAACAATTTCGCAAAGAGGAAGTGCCCTGATTCATGGATTACTACGAGCAAAGCCAATGCCATTAGCATGTGCAGTATTTGTATGAATATTGTTCCCATGTCTTGTGTTCTATTTGTTGTTAATTAATTCTTGTGCTTTTGCCCTCGCTTCTTTGTCGGTTTCAAAATAGTCGTCGAGCGTGGGATTTTCGATGTATGGTATTTTGCTTAGCGTTGTTTCTATTATGCGGCTCATTTCTGCGAATCCTGCTTTTTCGTTCAGGAATGCGCTGACTGCTATCTCATTTGCTGCGTTCAAGGCGCATGGCATGTTCCCGTTTTGTTCCATTGCTTCGTATGCCAATGCAAGGTTTCTGAATTTCTCCATGTCTGGTTTTTCGAATGTCAGTGCGGGGTATTGGGTGAAATCGAGCCTTTTGCAATCTGATTCCAGGCGGTCGGGGTAGGAGAGCGCGTATTGTATCGGTATTCTCATGTCTGGTGTTCCGAGCTGCGCTTTTACTGTTCCGTCAGCGAACTGCACCATAGAATGTATTATTGATTGCGGGTGTATTATGACTTCTATCTGTTTGGGGCTTGTTCCGAATAGCCATTTAGCTTCGATGACTTCGAATCCTTTGTTCATCATTGTTGCCGAGTCGATGGTTATTTTTGCCCCCATTTTCCAGTTAGGGTGTTTCAGCGCGTCGTCTTTTGTGGCTTTTGTGATTTCTTCTTGTGTTGCATTCCTGAATGGCCCTCCCGATGCGGTGAGAATTATTTTTTCTATTTCGTTGCCATATTCTCCTGCGAGGCATTGGAATATTGCCGAGTGTTCGGAGTCGACGGGTATTATTGCCGCCTTGTACTGCGCAACGAGTTTGTTGACCAGTTCTCCTGCCACTACGAGCGATTCTTTGTTTGCCAGTGCTATTGTTTTTCCGGCTTTTATGGCTTGTATTGTTGGTTGGAGCCCTGCGAATCCCACTATTGCATTAAGTACGATGTCAATTTCTTTGTTTGCCATGGCTTGCGCTATGGCTTCTTTTCCTGCGAAGACTTTTACGGGGATGTTCGCCAGTGCGTCTTTTAGCTTTTCGTAATGTTGCTCGTTGGCAATGATTACTGCGTTGGGCTGGTGCGTTATGGCTTGTTTGGCAAGTTCTTGCCAATTGTTGTTTGCCGTGAGCAGTAGTGCTTCATATTTGTCGTTGTGCTTTGATATTACGTCTAATGCTTGTTTGCCTATGCTTCCGGTGGCTCCGAGTATTGCTATCCGTTTCATTGCTTAGAAAGCTATGTATTTGTTCGGGTCGAGCGCTTTGCCGTTGTGCCACAGTTCTATGTGTATTGTTCCGGAGTCGTTGCTTAGCGCTATAGCTTCTCCTGATTTGACGTTGCTTCCCGTGTTTTTGAACAATGTGCTGCAATTGGCGTATATTGATATGAGGTTGTTCGAGTGCTGTATTACCGCCGTGTACCCGTTCATGTTTTTGTAAGTGCTTACTACGTATCCTTCGAGCACGGAGAAAATGTTTTGTGTTGATTCGGTGGCTATGTCGATGCCGTTGTTTGTTCCTGGCGTGAATTGTTTTGTTATCAATCCGTGCGCCGGGCGGTTGAATTTTAGCCCGTTGAGGTTTGTTTGTGTTATGATGTTGCTTGCCAGATTGTATTTTTCATTGTTCTCGTATGCTTGCCTGAATTCGAGTTCTGTTCTGCTTGGCAGTATGAGGCTGTCTTTTATTGCTA
>CAZWPW010000030.1:13175-13666 GCA_964635525.1 uncultured Bacteroidaceae bacterium | reverse complement strand
TTTGATGTGCGGGTGCGGATCGTAGCCAGAAAGAGTGAAATCGTCGTAGGTGAAGCCGAAGATGTCTCGCCCCGCAGGGTTAAGCTCCATGCGGGGCAACTCGCGGGGCTGGCGGGAAAGCTGTTCACGGATCTGCTCGACGTGGTTTGTGTAGATGTGCGCGTCTCCCAAGGTGTGGATGAACTCGAACGGCTCAAGGCCCGTTACCTGAGCTACCATCATCAGCAACAGAGAGTAAGACGCTATGTTGAAAGGCACTCCAAGGAAGATGTCGGCGCTGCGCTGGTAGAGCTGCATGCTTATCTTACCTTCGTTGACGTAGAACTGGAACAGCACGTGGCACGGCGGGAGGTTCATGTTGCCCAAGTCGGCCACGTTCCATGCGCTGACGATATGCCGCCTTGACCCTGGATCGGAGATGATGCGCTGTACCACATCGCTGATTTGGTCGATATGCCCGCCTGCATAGTCAGGCCACGAACGCCATTGGT
>CAZWPW010000030.1:0-13165 GCA_964635525.1 uncultured Bacteroidaceae bacterium | reverse complement strand
GTAGATATGCCCCAAACTGCCGTCAGGCCCGGCCCATTCGTTCCATATCCTCACCCCGTTGTCCTGCAGGTACTTGACGTTGGTGTCGCCTTTGAGGAACCAAAGCAGCTCGTGAATGACCGATTTCAGGTGTATCCTTTTCGTGGTAAGCAGCGGGAAGCCCCGTCTGAGGTCGAACCTCATCTGGTGCCCGAATATGCTGTAGGTTCCCGTGCCTGTCCTGTCAGGCTTGAAAGCACCCTCGTCGAGGGCTTTGCGGGCCAAGTCTAAGTATTCTTTCATCGCTGCCTGGTGGTTTGTTGGCAGATAGCCGCGCATGCGGCTTGTCTGGCATATTAAATTAAAAACCCCACCCGCCATGCTTGGATAGCTGATGGGGTCTTTGCTGCTAGTCTGGCGGCGGAGTTATTCAGCGGCTTGCGCCTCTTCTGCTGGTGCGGCCTCAGCGTTCTCTGCTGCTTGTGCAGCTTGTGCTTCGGCTTCAGCCATCCGTGCCGCTTTCTTTTCGGCTATTGCCTTGGCCCTTTGCTCGTTAGCCTTCCTTTCATTGGCCAGCAGCTCTTCGGCTTTGGCTTTCTGTTTTTCGGCTATGGACTTTTTGAGGTTCTCCAGTCCTCTTTGCTTGTCGCTCTTCCATGCGTTGAACTTTGCCTCGGCTTCGGCCTCGTCGAACGCACCTTTCTTGACACCTGTCATAAGGTGTTTCTTCATGTAGATGCCTTCTTTCGAGAGGATGCTCCTGGCCGTGTCGCTCGGCTGCGCACCGCACATGACCCAATAGTACGCCCTTTCGAAGTTGAGGTTGATTGACGATGGATCCGTGTTGGGGTTGTAAGTACCAAGCTTTTCGATGAACTTGCCGTCACGCGGCGCCCTCCTGTCAGCAACCACAATGTGGTAGAAGGGGTAGCCCTTGCGGCCATGCCTTTGCAATCTGATTCTTGCTGCCATTTTGAATGTTTGTTTTTAATTTGAATTAAAGGCCAATAACCCGTATTGGCGGTGCAAAGGTAGCAATTTGGCTTTAATTCGCAAGCGATTGCGCCGCATGCCGCATGTTTTTTCCGCCGCGATGACGATAGCAGCCCGCCGTGCAGCATCATGCACCCCTCAATCCCAGCTAAGGAAACGCCCTGCCCTGCCCGTGGCTGCACTGCGGGCGAAACTTCCCCGGGCAGTATGCGATGCCATTATGCACGCCGCGCTCTGCTTATTTCCATGCTACGGCATCTTGCCTTGGGCGGTATGCTATGTTTCCTTGGGTAGCATGTTTTCTTTGTTTTTACCTTAAAAACACGTATTTTTAAGGTAAAAACATGTGTTTGCACCGTGAAATTACATATTTTCAGGGCGCGAATAAAGATTTCTCCCCGCCTTTTGGAACTTTGGGTTCTATGCAGGGAAAGATTTGACAGTAGCTTGCACCGGCTTGCACCGTGACCAAGGAAACTTGCCAATGTTGAAGTCACAGGCTTGTTATGATCTGTTTTCAAAAGTAAATATTACATTCACAGAAGAAATGATAACAAACAAGTAAAGAACCATGATAAGCATTTCACATGTATCAAAACACTTTGGCGCAAAGGTCGCTTTGGATGACGTCTGCCTTTCGATTCCTGACAACAGCATCATAGGGCTTGTTGGCCCAAATGGAGCAGGAAAAACGACCCTGCTCAAAATCATCATTCAAATCATAGAGCAAGACGGCGGCACAATTTCATTTGACGACTGCGACACGCCAGATTCGTTATACCAGCATATCGGATATTTGCCGGAGCAGAGGAGTTTGCACAATATTGAGGTAATGCGCCAGTTGGAATACTTTGCATCAATCAAAGGCGTAAAAAGGAAAGAAGCAAAGAAGAACATTGACGGCTGGCTGAAAAAATTCGGGATCGAGGGCTGGAGGAACAAGAAAGTCTCAGAACTGTCGAAAGGTATGCAACAGAAAATACAATTCATAAGTTGCTTGCTGCATAACCCTAAATATGTGTTCATGGATGAGCCTCTAAGCGGCGTCGACCCTGTCAACTTCGACATATTCACTGAGCAGATTTTGGATTACCATAAAAGGACAGGAGCGACTATTATCTTATCCACCCACAATATGAAATCAATTGAAAAATTGTGTTCCCATATTGTGTTTTTGGTCGAAGCCAAAGTTGTGCTTTTTGGAGAGAAGGACTGGGTGTACCGCCAATACATCAATGAAAACCAATGTGCAGTGGAGTTTGATTCGCCGGCAGAAGAGGTTGAACGCTACATAGAGCTCAACAATCTTGGCAGGATGCTCGCCATAAGCAAATGCGAAGCCATATCAAAATCTGAAACAAGGATAATTGTTGATACGGGCAGCCAAAATGTTCCGTCATCAGAATGTTTCAGCAACATAATAAGCCATTTCCCCGGCATTCCGATAAGCTCTTGCCATATTGTAAAGCCATCGATGGATGAGATATTCAAAAATGTTGTCGCATCAAATTCAAAAATGAAGCCATGAAATCGTCAAGAATAACAAGCATCATTCGATTCGAGTTCGTCAATTCAATAAGGAACAAAACTTTTTTGGCGCTATCCTTTCTGCCACCTGTATTCTTTTTGTTGATATTCATATTAAACACCACGAAGAACACCGCCGAATACAATCTGGCCGTCGTCAACAATTCCATCATCGACGCGCCTGTCGCCGAGGCAGGGACGACTATGAATGTGGAATACGTGGACGATTGCGGAGACCCTTTGGCATACATGAACAGCAGCAATGCCGATGCCGTTTTGGTTTTGTCGTCTGATTCCACGTATTTGGTCAATGCGAAACTATATACCGACAAAGACCTCCAGCCCCAGAACTTCAAACGCATCAGCGACCAGATCATAGACAAGATTGCCGACCACAACCTGAAAGGAGAATATCAAAACGCGCGGATGCAGGCATACGGTTTCTTCAACATAGACCACATATCATACTCTGACACGCGGCATACCTTCTTCTCGTTGTCGATGATAGTAATATTTGTGATATATTTCATTGCCTTCCAATTCTCGGGAACAATGATGAAGTCCGTAAGCCTCGAGAAAGGCAACAAGATATCTGAAATACTTCTCTCTTCCATGAAGGCCGAAGAAATAATAGTCGGGAAACTGTCAACCGGGATGTTGCTTGCCATAGTACAGATCATGATTTGGATTTCTACATTCTTAGTGCTTGGCGACATAGCAGGGAAAATATTCGGAGTTGACGACAACATGGTCGTATGGAAGCTCGTCAAAGCATCTGTCCTGGATTTGCCGGCGGCGGAACTTTGCATCTTTGCGGGAGTTTCCGTCCTGATGTTGGTCGGGGGATATTTGATTTATGCAATGATGTTCTCCGTCCTTGGCGCTATTGCCAATGAGAACACGAACGTACAGCAGTTCTCGTTCATACTCACGATGCCATTGCTGGTCAGCTTCATATATGCGATACAAAACCTGGGGGCCAACGACGCGGTCTTGGTATTCCTGTCCTATTTCCCGTTGACAAGCCCAATAGCGCTGGTTGCGCGGTTCACGAGTTCCCTGCCTGTTTACGAGATCGCCATATCGATCGTCATCCTGTATGCCACCATAGCAATAGGCTTGCGGTATGCGGCAACAATCTACCGGAAAGGAATAGTGGTGGACAAGAACAAGGTCACCATCAAAACCATACTGAAATGGGTAGCCCCGCGCAAATGATCCCCCTGCAATGCTATAGCATATAAAGATGACGTGAGGAGGAACTTGTCCATATTGGCCGGTTTGTTATGTTGCATCGTGAACGCCTATGCCCAATCGGTTGGCGGCACGGTTGCCGGGAGGATGCTATACCACGACCTGCGCACCAAGCCGCAACGCGTGGCGGCGGAGGTATCCCTCCCAGTCACGACACGCGACAGCGTCGTCGTGATGACGCGCGAGGTGGAGACACCGGTATTGGTAGAAAAGTAACTCACTGCCCCGCTGCCGGCACTGGAATTTTTGCGGAAGTGCTGTCAACGCCGTGGTCAGAGCAATTTTGCCCAAAGAACTGCTGTCCGAGGCTGTAGTCAGAGCTGGAATTTTTGTCCTGCCCGTGCCCGTGGCTCGGAGCACGGGCAGGATATTGCGGGAACGCTTGCGTTGCGGCTTCAGAGGGTCATGATTTCGGCGACTTCGGCTTTGTCGGCTTGCAGGACTATCTTTTCCGCGCCTTTTGTTATTTCCACCTGCGCGAACGGGTGGTCATGGCGTGTTTCGGCGAGGAGCGTCCCGTCGGCTGCGAGCTGCTTGACGGTGGCGGTGGTTCCGTTGCTATCCGCGAACAATATGGTGCAGGTTTTGATGCCGTCGGGCAGGGCGATGGCTACCTCGCCGTCGATTTCGCATGTGGTGTCGAGCCTTTCGTCGAACATCAGGGCGGCTTCATTAGCGTCGTCGCACTCGATTGCGAACGGGAGCTTTTCGGCGCTTGGGGGGTTGACGTCGAACGAGCGCACGGCGGCGTGGTTTGTCCTGCCGGAGTCGAGCCTCAGGAGGCGGACGTAGCGGGCGTTGACGGGCGCGCCTTGCCAGTGTATGTCGTATTGTTTTTTCATTCCGCCGATGAGCGTGGTCCACTGCTCGCCGTCGGCGGAGCATTCGAGGGCGGCGTTGTCGAAGTAGTCGACGTCGTCGGAGGAGTTGCGCCCTTGGAGGATGCGTATCTCTGTGATTTCGGTTATCTTGCCGAGGTCAACGCCTATCCAGTCGCCGGGCCGTTGGGCTTTGGCGGAGGTGTAGTAGGTAGTCGTGTCGCCGTCGAACATGTGTTTGGCCTGTGTGGTGGTTGCTGTCGGGAAAGTCCCTATGCCTCGTCGGGCGACGGGCTTATGTCCTGTTATTTTCTCGAGCAGGGCGCTTGCGACGTCGTCCATTGCGTTTTCGTAGAACGGCTGGAGCTTCATCGTTCCGGACTTGTGCGCCACGTAAGCTGCCCGCTGCGCGGGTGTCATGGTGTTTTTGAGGTATTCTTCCCATAGCTGCGCCGCCGGCAGGCCTTGCTTGTATGCTTTGATTAGCTCGACGGCCTTGCGCCCTCGTGTCCCGAGTTTTCCGAACTCGTCGAGCCACGGTTTCAGTTCTTCGGCGAGTTGTTTGTTGGTGCAGTTGGCCGCGAATTGCTGCGGCACGGCTTCGATATTAGTGAACTCGGCGTGCAGGCGGTTTGCCGTTTCTTCGTCGTAGGTGGCGAGGGTGAACGTCTGCGTCTCCCAGGATTCGTCACGGCGGTATCCGGTCTCGGTGTCGCATGAATGGATGGCGAAGGTGCGGTAGGCGGCCGCGGCCGGGCCTGCCAGTTCTGCCAACCCCCTCTCCCAGTTGTCGATCGGGTTGTAGGCGGCTGTGTTCCATGCGTAGTCGGCCACTCCGTATAGCGCCAGCTTCGAGGCTTCGGCGTGTTCCATGGGGTTGCTGACGAATCCGCTCACGTCATTGGCGGAAACGGCCGACGAGAGGCCGTAGGCGGGCCCTTGCATGACGATGTGCTTGGCGTAGTCGGTCACGGGGTAGTTCCACCAGTAGTAGGCGGGCCTTTTTATGCGTTCGTTGACCCATCTGAGGGTCTCGTCGGTGAGGTCGCTGCACACCACGTCTCCGGTCCAGAAGACGTTGGCCGACGGGTGGAGCGTCCGGCCGTAGATGGCCAGCGCGCCTTGCTCCGTCGGGTCCGCCCAGAGCTTGGAGTAGTCGGTGGGGCAGACGATGAGGGGCTGCACGTCGCCTTTGGCCTTGACGAAGTCGTCGTTGAGCTTGTTTACCAGTTCGGCTTGCTTTTCGGGGTCGGTCCCCGGGCCTGATATGTCGTCGAAGAATATGGCGAATGCCCTTGTGCCGAGCTCATACATCATGTTGAACTTGGCGACGAGGTTGGCGTAGTCCTCTTCGTTCCATTTGATGTCTTGGCCGGGGTGCACGGCCCATACGAAGTTGACGCGGTTGCGCTTGCAGGCGTCGATGAGTTGTTTTATGCCCTGTTCTTGTTCGGCGGGGTACGGCATCCTCCAGTGCGGGCTGCTGTGGTAGGGGTCGTCTTTGGGCCCGTAGATGTAGGTGTTCATTTTGTGCCTGCCGTAGAAGTCAATCAGCGACAGCCGGGCCTGGAGGGTCCACGGGATGCCGTAGAAGCCTTCCACCACTCCGCGGAAGGGCAGGTCGGGGTAGTCGTTGACGTATGCGTGGGGCAGTTTGCCGTCGGCGGCGGCGGGGCTCTCGATGATCTGCCTTAAAGTCTGTATGCCGTAGAACGCTCCCGCCTCATCATGGCCTGTGATTGTTATGCCGTCGGCGTCGATCTGGAGGACGTATGCTCCGGGAACATTCTTCACGCCCTTTTCTTCTGCCTCTTTGCCTCCGCAGGTGATGACGGTCCTTGTCCCTCGGGGGTTCGTGGCTATGAAGGTGATGTCGTCGGCGAAGTCCAAGCCTGAATCTTCTATCCTTATGCCGGCGGATATGTCGAGCGCCTTGTTTTTGTCGAGGGTTATTGCCTGCGGGGTCGGGTTGATGATGATTCCTTGGTGGTCAATCTTGGCGCCGGGCACGGGGTTGACGTCGTGCGATTCTGCTCTTTGGGCGCCGAGGTCGAAGGGTGTGTCCTGGGCTTGGGCAGCGCAGGCGATGAGGCACGCTGCCACTGCGGTTGCTGTTTTGATGATGTTGGCCATGTTGTTTGGTTTTGTATGTTATTGTGGAGTATTGTGTTCCGCTGCCTGTGGTTGGTTTTTTGGTGTTTTATGCCCCAGCAACTTGTTTGCCAGCCATTTCCTGACCGGTTCGTCGTAGAGTTTGAGCATGGCGTATGCCAGGACGATGTTTCCGGCTATGACGGCGAGCGCCGCTGCCCATGTTTGCTGGAAAGTGTAGCCGTTGTTCCATACCCACGAATAGTATAGGTACATCGAGGGGTAGTGTATGATGTAGACGGGGTATGATATGTCCCCGAGGAACTTGCAGGCTTTCGCGGCCAGGCCCTTGGCGGGTTTTGAGGATGCTGCGACGTAGACGAGCGCTGGGAAAACGATTATGACGCAGGCCGATTCGTATGCTCCGTTCATCCACATGGTCTCTTCTCCTCCGATGTAGGGCATTGTGAATACTGCGGCGAGCGCGATGGAGCATATCCAGAATGCTCCTTTGACTGGCTTGGGCTGGAATATGCGCGCCATGAGCAATCCTGCCGAGAAAGCGAATAGCAAACGCAGCATGCCGCCGATGAAGCTATTCCCTGCCATCGTCCAGCCTGCGCCGAGGTTGCCGTGCGCTGACAGCATTGTCGCGTAACAGGCCAAAGCGGCGGCGAAGAGCAATACCAGCAATGCTAAGGCCCGTGTGGCGAGCTTTCTGAAGACGAGGGCGTAGAGGATATTGCCGATGTATTCGAAGAACAATGACCACGCCGGCCCGTTGAGGGGGAACATCTCGTCGTTGCCTCTTAGTTCATGCGTTGCCCCGGGCGCGGTGGGTATCAGGAACAGGTGCGCCAGCAGGGCAAGCATGAGAATCGTCAGCGGGACTGCCTCCCCGTCCCATTTCTGGCTGCCTTGCAGGAAGTAGCTTATTACTCCGAGCAGGGCGCCGGCGATGACCATCGGGTGCAGCCGTATCAGCCTCCGTTTGAAGAAAGTGTTCAACCTGAGGGATGTCTCCCAGCGGTCGTCGTAAGCGTATCCTATCACGAATCCCGACAGGACGAAGAAGAAGTCGACGGCGAGGAAGCCGTGGTTGAACTTTTGGTCTAAAGGGCTTGTCGCAAAGGCCTCGAAGACATGGTAGAACATGACTAACAGCGCAGCTACCCCGCGCAGCCCGTCAAGGAGCTCGTAGTGCGGCTTGGTGTCACTGAATACGGTTGGATAGTTTTGTCGCATGTGCGCGTGCATTAAAATTTTGCAACAAAAATAATCACGCCGCGATAAGGTTTTGCCACCGCCATAAGCTGAAAACAATCCGAACTTTTGGGAGTTTGCAGTTTGCGCTCATCTTCTTGCTATCCGGCCTTGCCCTACCCTGCGGGGGGTCATAGCCCGTTTTCCGACAAGTAGCGTTCGGCTTCCATCGCTGCCTTGCAGCCGCTTGCAGCTGCGGTCACGGCTTGCCTGTAATGCGGATCGGCTACGTCGCCTGCTGCGAACACTCCCGGTATTTTCGTTTTCGGCGTTCCTTTGGCCGTGATGAGGTATCCTGCCGGGTCGGTGTCGAGGTAGGACGCGAAGACTTCCGAATTGGGTTTATGCCCTATTGCTAGGAAGAATCCGTCGATTGGCAGTTCATAGTGCTGCTCGTCTGGCATACCGAGGCGCTTGACGAGCTTCACTCCCTCCACTCCGTTATCGCCGTATAACCCTTCGGCGTTGTGTTCGAAGAGCACGTCGATCTTTTCGTTTGCCATCACCCTTTCCTGCATTATTTTCGATGCGCGCAGGTAAGGCTTCCGCACTACGAGGTAGACTTTTGCTGCCAATCCCGAGAGGTATATGGCCTCTTCGCAGGCAGTGTCTCCACCTCCGACGACAGCCACGGTCTTTCCCCGGTAGAAGAACCCGTCGCAGGTGGCGCACGCGCTTACTCCCTGCCCTGCGTATTTTTTCTCGTCGTCAAGCCCGAGGTATTTGGCTGATGCTCCGGTAGCTATTATGACTGTGTCGGCGAGTACCTCTTTTTCGTCGTCGATAGTGATTTTGAACGGGCGTTGTTCGAAATCTACTTTGGTTGCGAAGCCCGGGCGTATGTCGACTCCGAACTTTGCGGCTTGGGCCTTCATGTCATCCATGAGCTGCTGTCCTGTCACCCCGCCGGGATAGCCCGGGAAATTTTCTACTTCGGTTGTTGTTGTCAACTGTCCTCCCGGCTGGAGTCCTTCGATTAGTACTGGGGAGATGTTTGCCCTGCCTGCATATATTGCAGCCGTGTATCCTGCTGGCCCTGAGCCAATGATCAAGCATCTGAATTTTTCCATAGCTAATATGTTTTTTTATCTCAAGTCTATTATTTCAACATCTTTGTAGTCATTCACATTGAACGTGAATAGGGCCTTGTCGGCCTTGATATTTTCAGTTCGTTGATTACTATTTCGTAATTGCTTGAATCGCCGTAGTCGACGGATATGCGGCGTATGTTGTTGCTTTCGTCGACGTATATTTCCAATGAATCGTAGGCGTATGCGTCCAATGGCGTCAATTTTATTTTTGTGTATCCTGCTGCTTTCCCTGCGGCATCGCATTTGAAGATTTTGTTCCAGTCTTTCATGACGAGGTACGGGTTTACGTAGCGCAGTTCTTCGTCATCGGGGTTTGTTATGTTTACCTCGTTTGAGCTTGCCATATAGCTCCACATTGTTTGCCCGTCGTACCATATCTGGGTTTGCGGCGATTGTATCCGGAACATTTGGCCGTTTACGGTCAATTGCGACGTTTCTCCTTCGATATCCATTTGCACAGAGAAGTTCCCATACGAAGCGATGGTGTTTTCAACGGCTTTGAGAATCTTTTCTGTGTTTTTGTTTGTTTGCGCGTAAGAAAACATTGGCAGCATGGCCAATGCGGTTATCATTAGCTTTTTCATTTCATGTTATCTAATTTGTTTTGCAAATCCATTTCGTCCATGCACAGCACTTGCCTCGGCTTGCTGCTGTCGGCTGCCCCTACGATGCCTGCGCGTTCGAGCTGGTCCATTATTCTTCCTGCGCGGTTGTATCCTATTGAGAACTTCCGTTGTATCAATGATGTTGATCCCGATTGGTTGTAAACGACGAGCCTTGCAGCTTCTTCGAACAGTGGGTCTTTCTTTCCCATTTCCATGTCGTTGCTGCCGCCTTTGCCGTCGCTCTCACCGGAATATTCCGGCAGGTAGAATGCCGACGGGTATGCTTGCTGTGATGCCACGAACGACGTTATGTTTTCTACTTCCTTGGTGCTGACAAATGGGCATTGCACCCTGACCGGGTCGTTGTTGTGCAAGAACAGCATGTCGCCGTTTCCTATCAGGTGGTTTGCCCCCGGGCGGTCAAGTATGACCATTGAGTTCCGGCTTTCCGGCACTTTGAATGCTATGCGGGCACCGAAGTTGGTTTTTATCCTTCCTGTAATGACGTCGGCCGACGGCCTTTGCGTTGCTATTATCATGTGTATTCCCACGGCTCGGGCGAGTTGTGCGATGCGTATGATTGGCATTTCTATTTCTTTGCCGGCTTGCAATATGAGGTCGCTGAACTCGTCGATGACGACGACGATGTATGGCATGAATTTATGCCCTTTCTCCGGGTTCAACTGCCTTGACACGAATTTCTTGTTGTATTCTTGCAAGTTCCTGACTTGCGCTGCTTTCAACAAGTCATATCGTTCGTCCATCTCAATGCAAAGCGAGTTGAGCGTGTGCTGGACTTTTGTGACATCGGTTATTATGGCATCTTGGCTGTCAGGCAGCTTTGCGAGGAAATGCTTTTCAATGATTGAGTACATGCTGAACTCGACTTTCTTTGGGTCTACCATGACGAATTTGAGTTCAGCCGGGTGTTTTTTGTATATCAGCGAGGTTATGATAACATTCAGTCCTACTGATTTTCCTTGCCCTGTTGCTCCTGCGACGAGTATATGCGGCATTTTTGCCAAGTCGACGATGAACACTTCGTTTGTTATTGTGCGTCCGAGGGCTATTGGCAGGTCGAATGCCGTTTCTTGGAATTTTTTCGATGCGATTATTGAGCGCATTGAAACTATTTTCTTGTTCGTGTTCGGCACTTCTATCCCTATTGTTCCCTTGCCTGGCATTGGTGCTATTATCCTGACGCCCCCTTCTGACTTGAGGTTAAGCGCGATGTCATCCTCAAGCCCCCGTATTTTCGATATCCTGACCCCCTGCGCCGGTGTTATTTCATATAATGTTATTGTTGGCCCTACTGTTGCTTTGATATTTGATATGTCTATTCCGAAGCTGTGCAGCACTTCGGTTATTTTGTCTTTGTTTGCGGTTATTTCTACTTTGTTGACAGAGAAGTCGTTATTGTCATGCTGCTCGAGCAGGTCTATCGTCGGGAATTTGTAATATTCCAAGTCCCTTCTCGGGTCGTAGGGTTCTGTCTGTTCCAAGTCGATGGTTCGTTCGTTAAAGACTTCCTCTTCGTCGTCTTTGACGACTTCTATTGTCATTCCGTCGACCTGCAAGCTGGTATTGTTTTCTTCATTTGACGGTTTGTAATGCTCAACGTTTGGTTCCGGGTGTTTGGCCGGGTATTCCTCGTTATCCAGTATGTCTGTTTCCTCGGTTTCATTCTCTGCTGCATTTGTTGTTTCCGTCTGTTCGTTTGTTTGCAGCTTTCCTTTTTTGAGTTTTCGGCGGTTGAATAAAAGCAATTTCTTCAGCCTTGGGATAGCATTTGCGCTTATGAATGCCATGATTGCTACGAACGAGATGAACAAGAGAAGCCATGTTCCGACGTTTCCTATTTGCCTGATCAACCATTGCGAAATCAGTTCTCCGTGTTTGCCTCCGTAGCTGATGAAATTGTCTTTGTAGTTTTTGTAAAACAATGTGCTTATGAACACCGAAGTCCATATTGTCGAGAGTAAGCAGGATGCTATCCATTTGGCGTAATTCAATTTGCCTATCTTCATTAATTTTATCCCGATGAGGCAGAGTGCCGCTATCAGGAAAAATGACGCCACTCCGAAGCCGTCATTGACGATGAAGTCTGCGAACCTTGCGCCCTGCCTTCCAGCGGGGTTTTGCGCTTGCAGGCTTCCGGCATCAGCTGCGGGCGAGCCGTTGACGAGGCTGAAGTCATTCATTCCTGTCGAAAAGAATGATATGAATGCTACTGCGAGGAATACCGACAGCGTGAACACCAACAGTCCGGCAAGGAAGCCGATGTTTTCGTCATTAATTATTGATATGAACTTGTTCTTTTTGTTGCTCTTGTTCATTTACACTTTCATGTTAAACTGCCGCGCTGTTAATCATTTCAGAATGCTATGCCGCAATTGACGCTTACGGTTGCCCTGTTCTCCCTCATTTCAGTAGAAACAGCTGCGAAATAGTACCCTGCCCTGATGCCATAATACAAGACATTCTTCTTGAGTTTGTGTTCTATTCCCGCGCCGATTTCTGGCCCCACTTTGACAGCTGCTGCCGAGATGTCCCTTACCCCGGTGTCGTCCATTGTTACTGTTGTTATGTG
Organism: uncultured Bacteroidaceae bacterium; assembly: GCA_964635525.1. Lineage (GTDB taxonomy): Bacteria > Bacteroidota > Bacteroidia > Bacteroidales > Bacteroidaceae > Avibacteroides. The sequence goes on along the minus strand of CAZWPW010000030.1, from coordinate 954 downwards.
TCCGGAGAGTTTGAAGTCGAATGCGGCTCCGAACTCTATGAACGGCAGCAACTTGCTTTCGAGGTTCGAGAACCTGTACTTCAGCAGCACCGGCACTACCAATGAATGCCTCTTGTAGCGGAATGGCTTGTTTGGCGAATCCAATAGCGTTAAGTTGTTTGTCGTTTTGGTGAAGAAATAATACAGTTCCGCCCTCAGGCTTATTCGCCTGTCGAGTGGAATCTCGACGAAAAGCCCTGGCATGGCAAAGGGCCTGTTTTCGACTTTGTCGTCATCGAAGTCGAAGAAAGAATATCCTGCATTGATTGCCACGCCCCATTTGACGCCTGTGTAATTGTTTACCGAGCAGTTTGTATAAGACTCGTAAAGGGAGAGCAATGAGGTTTCAGACATTTTCAATGTTTTTTTGTCCAACTCCTCTAAGAACTCGCAGTCGGCAGCCCTTTGGCGGAGTTTTTCACGGAATTCTTTGCCTTGGTCATCAATAATGACATGCTTCCCCGTTTCGTCCATCGTGAAGAATACCCGTCCTTTGCTCCCTTCGTACACGTACAATGACAGTTCATGGTCTCTGACCAATTCCTTGAGGAAGGCTTGCAGCGTGTCTCCCTTGATGATTATTGTCGATGATACATATTTGTATCCGTGGTTTGTCCCGTATGCTGCTATCTCATGCGGGTAAAAATACTTGCTTTCATCGGAGCTTGTTGATATCAGCGCCCTTTCGCATGCGTCCGCGTGTCCTGGGTTCTCAATAATGACCCCGTTGTACCTTACGCCATCGTTAGATATGCAATATCCCTCTTTTGGGAGTTGCGCCATCATGCACAAGCTGGCTGAAGCCGCAAGAGCAAAAACACATAAGATTCTCATTTGAAGTAGCTGTTTAATTAACAAAACCATATTATGACATCCTGTCCCTGTAATCGGCATATCCGAATGCTCGGACGCGGC
>CAZWPW010000029.1:5730-13684 GCA_964635525.1 uncultured Bacteroidaceae bacterium | reverse complement strand
TAGCTAATGACGTAATCCATTAATTGGCTCTTCATGAAGAAATTGGCTACCGATGCAATGATCAATCCGATAAGCGCCATGAAGAGGATATTCCCGAACTTGCTCAGGTCGGTTTTCGTGAGGTATCCGTATAAGCTTGTCACTGCGAATGTGCCTGCCGTAACAAAGAATGCGAGCGATATTGTGTCGAGGTCGAAAACTAAGAATATCGACGAGAGCATCACGCCGTTCAGGATTGAGTAGGTTATGAACATCAGCGTGGCGCTAAGCAGCGACAAATGCATTATCCTTGACGAAAGGATTATTACCAGGGCAAGCTCGGCGATGACCAGTATGAGCAAGTTTGCAGGCGACATGAGGAAGAATTGCAGTATTGCCGTGTTCTTGACCGTGATGAGTGCTGCAAAGGCGGTTATTGCCAATGCCATTGTCATCCACAAATATGTTTTCCTGAACAATGCCTTCATGACGGAGGCATCAAGCACTTTCCCTTCAATGTAGTTCGTGTCCATGTTTTTTGTTTTAGTTTATTTGTTGTTGATATGCAGTTTGTGTCCCATCTTTTCTTGTTTTGTCAACAAATATCGTTCATTATATTTGTTTGGCTGTGTTTCAATGGGTACGATTTCTGTTATTTCCAATCCGTAGGCTTCTAATCCCACCCTTTTGACGGGGTTGTTGGTAATCAGCCTCATTTTGTGGACGCCGAGTTGGCGTAGTATTTGCGCTCCCACGCCGTAGTCGCGTTCGTCGGCCTTATGTCCGAGGCATATATTGGCATCGACGGTGTCCATTCCCTCTTCTTGCAGTTTGTAGGCCTTCATCTTGTCCATCAGTCCTATTCCTCGCCCTTCTTGGTTGAGGTATACTACCACGCCTTTTCCCTCTCTGCCTATCATAGTCAAAGCCTTGTGCAGTTGTTCCCCGCAGTCGCAGCGCAGTGAGCCGAAGATGTCGCCTGTGGCGCATGACGAGTGTACCCTGACGAGCAATGGTTCGTCACTTTCCCACGTGCCGTTGAAAATGGCCACATGTTCCAGTCCGTTTGATTTTTGCCTGAAAGGGATGAGCCTGAAATGCCCGTAGGCTGTTGGCATGTCAACTTCTACGCCCTTGATTACCGTGCTTTCGCTTTGCAGGCGGTAGGCGATGAGGTCTTTTATTGCTATGATTTTCATGCCGAAGCGTTTTGCAATCTCCTTGAGTTGCGGCAGGCGGGCCATGGTCCCGTCGTCGTTTATTATCTCAATGAGAGCGGCTGCGGGGTAGAGCCCGGCAAGTTTCATCAGGTCAACCGCCGCTTCGGTATGTCCGGCTCTCCTAAGCACCCCTTTCGAGCGGGCGCGTAACGGGTTGATATGCCCAGGGCGACCGAAGTCAGCAGGCTTGCGCGAGGGGTCGGCAAGGGCGCGGATTGTTGCTGCGCGGTCGTGCATTGACACACCTGTGGTGCATCCCTCAAGCAAATCGACTGTGACGGTGAACGGCGTGCCGAGGATTGATGTGTTGTCGTCGACTTGCATGCCGAGTTCAAGCTCCAAAGCGCGTTCTTCGGTTATGGGCGCGCATAGCACCCCCCTGCCGTACTTAAGCATGAAGTTTACTTGTTCTTCGGTTATCTTTTCTGCCGAAATGATGAAATCTCCTTCGTTCTCCCTGTCTTCATCATCTACCACGATGATGAACTTTCCTTGTTTAATATCTTCGAGGGCTTCTTCTATTGTGCTGAATTTAAAGTCTTCCATAAGTTTTATATATTGCCTTGTGTGATTTCTTTTTCGAGTTCGTTGCAAATATCTGTGATTTTGTTCAAATCATGATATAGCCTTCTCCTAAAAATAAGCGACCTGGCATAGCACCACGCGCCTACGGGCAGTATTGCGGCGGCGATGATGTTCATCCTCTTTTCGCGGAAAGGGGCCATGTGCGCGTTTGTTGCAATGACAGGCAGTTCTGATAGTTTCGATAGCAAGATGAGGCTCAGACTGTTTGACAGGCTTTCGGCAATCTGCTCAAGTTTTGCGTTCAGCGCGGCAATCTCTTCGTCAATTCCGTCGCTTGACATGAGCTGGATATATGAGGGCAGTTTGCGCAGCCTGTGTGCAGCCAAGTAGCCGGTGCACATTGCTCTGAGTTCGCCAAGTTCCGCTTTGGCCTTTTCCGGGTCGGGCGTGTCAATGACCACGTCCTTCCTGATGTATTGCCGATTTGTCCGCAGGCAGAACAGCATGCGGAAGAACGTCTTGTAGGCATCGGCGTTGAGTACCGTTGAGTCCTTGTTGGCCTTGTAAGTCAGGAATGCGCCGAGAGCGGCGAGCACGACTGTGCTCAGGCACATGCCGAAGGTGACGTTCCAATTCCCGTCGCGTGCCATTTTGTAGCCGGTGTTGTCTATGATGTAGTAGAAGATGAATATCACGACCGAAACCACTACGGGCATGCCTAACCCGCCCTTGCGGATTATTGCGCCGAGCGGGGAACCTATAAAAAAGAAGATGATGCAGGCCAGCGACAAGGTTATTTTGCGGAACCATTCCGTCCAATGCTTCCTTATTTGGTAGTCCTTTTCTGTCATAGTGTGGTTCCGGAACTTCCAATCGCTCAATGCAGAGGAAACATTGCGGTTCGACGTTTCAAGGTATCTCTTCTTTTCGGGCAGGGAGGCGTTGCCGTATATGCTGTCGACGTTAATTGAGCTCGTGGCATCCGTTGCCAGGCTGCCGGATGCCTTTTGCTCTGGTTTGTTGTCTTTGTAGAATTGCAGCTTGCTCAAGCTCTCGTTGAAGTTAGCCCGCCCTATGCTGTCGAGGCGCGTTGACATTGAGTCGATGTCGTTTGCCAGCGATGCCATGTTCTTGCTCATTGACTGGTTTGACATGAATGAATCGTCAACCATGCTGAAGTCGGAATTGAATTCAATGAGCGTTTCCTTTTGCACGAACGATTCGCGGCGGTAAGGCACATTGCGCGAAAGGCTGGTTTGGTTTTGCAGGTTTTCGAATTGCTCTCCGTCGTAGAGTGTCAGTTTCAGGAATTTCTTGTCGGCCGTCATCTCGAGTTTCCCCGAGTCGGCAACGATGATGTGCGCGTTTTCGAAGCCGTTGGTGAAATCATAAATCACCATGTTGTACATCATCCCCGTCTTGCGGTTCTTTGATTTGACGTAGAGGTTGTATTTGTTGATTTCGTCATAGAAGATGCCCTCCGGTATGTCAAGCTCAGGCGACTTCTCGCGCATTGACACAATCAGCGTCCATAGTTTGACCGAGGCGCGGGGGGCAATCACATCCTGGAAATAGAACGACGTTATCCCCAAAAACACCGAGAACACAATCAGGGGAGTCATGATGCGCGTCAAGGGGATGCCTGCAGCTTTCATTGACAGGAGCTCGTAGCGCTCGCCGAAATTGCCGAACGTCATCAGAGACGCAAGCAGCACCGCCAAAGGCATCGACGAGGGGACAAGCGTAAGCGCCGAGTAGAAGAAGAATTGCGCAAGCACCGTCATGGCAAGCCCCTTGCCGACCAATTCATCGACATATTTCCAAAGGAACTGCATCATGAAGATGAACAGGCAAATGAAGAATGTAGCACTGAAAAGCAGAAGGAAACTCTTGATTATAAACTTGTCAAGCTTCTTTATTATATGCATTGCTCAGTCGCTGTTTAAGGGTTGTGCCATTCATGCGTGGAGGCTTCATGCCGTTAACCATGGCGCAAAAATACTCAATTAATCCTTACCCTTTGCATCTTGCGCGGCGCACCGGCATATTTCACCCCTTAGCACCTCATTTCTCCCGCATTGCGTTGCTTCAGAGAGACCCCCTCATGCTGAAGCGTTCCATTCGTAAATGTCATGAATTTGTATAAATCCTTGGAAATTTGTCAAGCAAAACCAAGGAATCGATTAACTGAAAACCTAATAAAAATTAAATATGCCCGGTTTGCGGAAACATACAACCAAAGGCGAGAAAACATACAACCCAAAGCACTAAAACATAGTACCAAAGCCGTCCTTGGGTACTATGTCTTTTTGTCAATTGTGCTGTCCCGGATTTAGCGGCTTGATGGGGTGTTGAAGCAATCCGGCCGCCGTTGCGCGGGGCAGCGGCGGCCGGGCTTGATGCTGTTCCCTGCTATTGGGGCAGGGCATTGTTTGTCAATCGGTGTCAGTCATTGTCGAAATTGCCTACAGTGTAGTTGTCCCACCAAACACGTGAGCCTCCCACGTCACCTGTGTGCGTTGCTGAGGTGTTTTCGCTGTTAAGCACCTCGATGTTGTATGACATTGCTTCGGCGTTGGCACTGTAGCATGTTTCGCTGTATATGATGCGTCGCACGCCTTCTTCGGTGGTTACAGCTCCGTTGCTTTCGTTGACCCTCCCCTTGAAGAGTATTGGGTATCCGGTGCGGCGTTGTTCTGCCCATGCCTCGATTGAGAGCGGGAAGAGCGCGATGTACTTCTGCGTGATGATTCTCTGCAGTTTTTCTTCATCTGTTGCGCTGTCATCCCATGCCACGCACAGTTTGTTTTCAGCTATGCGGTCGTTGGCTGTCGGGTCAGTGTTCCCTGTAAACTCATCTGGGTAGGCATTTATGACTGGGTCGATGTAGTCGATTTGTGTCGTCGTGCCGTTGATGTAGTCTTCGATTGCGTTGCTTTCGTACCCTGTGAATCCGTCGTATGCTGCGTATGAGCCGCGGTAGATGTATTCGGCGTTCATCGATGCGCGTATTCCGTCTTCATAGAGATCTTGCACGCTTTCACTGCCTATGTTCCAGCGCAGTTTGGCTTCTGCGCGCAGGAAGTATGCTTCTGCGCATTTCATTATCGGCAGCGGCATGGAATATGTTGACCCGTTGTTGCCTTGCAGCCAGTCGGAGAAGCTTCCCCACGGGTTTGTCTTCGTCGGCAGTCCGCTGGCGAATGGTATCCCGAGGTACTCTTGGTCAGCTGCCATGATGAGGTCTCCTGTCGAGGAGGTTATTTCCCTGTTCTTTGTCATGTACAGCGGCAAGCGCGGGTCGTTGAATCCTACCATCAACGTAACGAGGTCTGCTCCGAATCCGCAGTCTCCCCAGTTGAACATCAGCCACATTTCGTTCTCGAGGCCTTTGGTTATCGTCACGTCTCCGTCGGATTCGGTCAGCACTCCGTCTTCGATTGCAGTGCGGGCTATTTCCTCGATGTCATATCCTGCGGCTCTCATTTCCGCTCCTCTCTTGCTCAGGCGCAGTGCCATGCGCAAGCGGAACTGGTTGGCTACCTTGACCCACTTGTCGGTGTCTCCGCTGAGCCAAGTGTCGGCGGTTGCGAGAGCTTCCTTTTCATCGTTGGTCATGTTCTTAATCTCATCGACAGCTTGTTCGAGGTCGTCGAGCATTGCCATGAATATGCTTTGCTGCGTGTCGTAGGTGAAATTGCTTTCCCTTCCGTCAAGGCATGTCGAGTAGGCTATTGGACCGTGCGCGTCGGTTGTCATAAGCGTCCCGTAGGCTTGCACTACTCGCATTACTCCGGCGAGTCCTAAGTTCCCGTCCTCTTCGCACGCTTCTATGATGCGCCGTGTGTTATTGAAGATGTGCAGGTAATAGTTCTCGTACATTCCCCCGCTGTGGCTTCTGTTCTCTCCCATGTCACCGTTTGTGAATGAGCCGTTGGGTGTCATGAAGTATCCGCAATAGAGGTCGAGGTGCAGGTTTGTCCAATATTGGAACATGTTCTGTTGCGGCGGGTAGCAGTAGTTCATCGGCTCTGCGAACTGTGCCTCGAAGGGCAGGTCATCGGGGTCGACTTCGATGTTGCTGGTGTTGATTTTCTCGAAATCGTCGGTGCAAGCCGTTGCTATCATCAATCCTCCCATGATGAAGGGGAGCGTGATGGCTAATAGTTTTGCCTTATTTCGTTTCATAGATGCCATTGTTAGAAGTTAAGTTTTATGTTCAAGCCAAAGCTGCGTGTTGTTGGCAGCGAGAAGATGTCGACTCCCTGCATTCCGTTGCCTGTTCCTATTGACACGTCGGGATCCATTGGTGCGTCCTTGTAGAAGAAGAAGAGGTTACGCGCGATGAACGCCAGCGTGAGGTTCTTCCCGTTGCCGAAGAGGTTGCGGAATGTGTATCCTAACGACAGTTCGCGCAGGCGGAAGTTGGTTGCGTCGTACACGTACTGGCTGGTGTCGTAGGAGTCGTTGTAGCTTGAGCTTCCGACTGTGGTGTAGTAGGTGTATGCATCGAACGACACGCCGTTGACTACTACCACGTTGCCGTTGTCGCGTGCTTCTCCGCTTCGTTCTGAAACGCCCCATCCGTCAAGTGTTGCCTCGGTCATTGAGAGCACTTTGCCTCCGATGCGTCCGTCGATGAGGAACGATAGCGTCCAGTCTTTGTAGCGGAATGTGTTGGTCCAGCTCAGTGTCCATTTTGAATTGAGGTTTCCGGCATATTCCAGCTCGTCATTCGAATCGCCGCTGAGCACCGGTGCGCCAGTGTCGCTGACTTGTGGTGTTCCGTTCTCGTTGTAGAGCATGTGGCGTACATACAGGTCACCGTATGAGCCTCCTTCTGTCAGTATTACCTTGGCACCTCCGAAGTCGGTCAGCGTTAATCCGTCTGACAGGTCTTCAACCAGTTCTATGATTTTGTTGTCGTTGAATGCCAATCCCACGTTGGTGCTCCAGCTGAAGTTGTCGTTGAATGGCTGGAACCATCCCACGCTTGCTTCGAAGCCTTGGTTCTGTATGTTACCGGCATTGATGTAGCGGTAGCGCAACCCTGTTTCGTATGGTGCTGAGATTGTGAAGTACTGGTTGCGTGTGTTCGTCTTGTAATAGGTCAGGTTGACATCGAAACGGTTCTGGAAGAATGTTCCGTCAAAGCCTGCTTCTATTGAGGTGGACTTCTCTGGCTTCAGGGTTCTGAATGGAGCTTCGTCGGGTGCCGTTACCGAGCCTTGTGTCCCGAGGGTATAGAGGCGGTTGGTCACGTACACTGGCACGTCGTTACCCACCATTGAGTATGATGCCCTTACCTTGAAGAGGTCGACGTTGCGCCCCATGTCTGCGAAGCGGTTGATCAGCAAGCTCGCTCCAACCGACGGGTAGGCGTATGAGTATCCGTCAGTGTATGCCAGCGTCGATGACCAGTCGTTACGGATCGAGGCATCGATGAAGAGACCGTCGCGGAATCCGAACTGCGCCGTTGCGAACACAGAGTTGATGCGTTTCTCGGTTTCCCAGTCGTCATCTACTGTTGACATGTTGCTGTAGTAGTTGTTGGGGGTGAAGATGTTCGGGTAGTAAACGTTTCCCGAAGTCACGCCGCTGTCGTCAACGGTGAATGCTTGACCCTCGGCCTCAAGCAGCACTTTCGAGGTGGTTGTTTTCGTGAAGCTCGAACCTGCTGTAGCCGACAATGAATAGTCGCCCCAAGTGTGGTTGTAGCTCAAGAGCACGTCGCCATACAGCTGGTTGCTGAAGAAGCGGTCGTCTTTCATGCGGCCGTAGGGATAGCGGTCGCCGACTGATGAGGCATAGAGGTTGTTCTTGTAACGCTCGTTAGCCGTCTCATACTTCATTCGCCCTTGTACTTTCCAGTCGCTTGTGATGTCCCACACCACGTTGCCGCCGAACTCGAAGCGGTCGCGGTCAACCTCATGCATCTGGCGGTTGAGAATCCAGTACGGGTTGTTGAAGTTTTCTTCTGACGTTGTCAGCCAGTTTTGCACGTTCACGCCGCGTGATGCGTCGTAGATTTCGTAGTTCTCTTTGTAATAGTCCCAATCAGCTCCTCTGGGGAAGAGGTAAACACCCGTAAGCGGGTTGTAGAGGTATCCCGATGCCGGCTGGTTGTCAATTTGCTGGTTGGTGTACTTTGCATTGAAGTCGATATGCACGTTTTTCCATGGGTTGAAGCCTATACTCGAATTGAAGTTATGGCTCATGTAGTGATCCGT
>CAZWPW010000029.1:0-5720 GCA_964635525.1 uncultured Bacteroidaceae bacterium | reverse complement strand
TCGGGGTTATGCCTTGTGAATAGACGTTTTGGTAGGAGAAGTATGCTTGGATTGCTTCCGTGCCTCCCGAGAGTGATATTGAGTTGTTCGTCGTCACGCCGGTCTGGTAGAAGTCCTTAGCATAGTTCTGCGCGCTTGTCGAGAGCTTGTCACCCCAGCTGTATAGCGATCCGCCTTGGCTGTTGGTGTTCCCGTAGCTTGTCTGGAACTTCGGCAGCACCATTGGCGTCTCGACGGTGGTGTTGCTTGAGAAGTTGACTGCCACCTTGCCCGATTTAGCCGACTTGGTCGTGATCATGATTGCTCCGTTGGCTGCCACCGAGCCGTAGAGTGCCGCAGCCGATGCGCCTTTCAGCAGGGTGATTGATTCGATGTCGTCGGGGTTGATAGTCGACATGGCATCGCCTCCGTCGCGTTGCCCTCCGTAGTTGGAGTCGACTTGGGAATCGGTCAAATCCATCATCAAAGGTACACCGTCAACAACTATCAACGGGCGGTTGCTGCCGTTGATTGACTTGCTGCCGCGGAACTGTATCTTCGTCGCGCCGCCTGCTCCCGTCGAGTTAGGTGTGATGGTCAACCCTGGGCTTTTGCCTTGCAGTGAGTTGATGATGTTTACGCTCTTCAAGTCGTTTACTTCCCGTCCGCTGACCGTTTCGGCCGAGTAGGTGAGGGTGCTCGACTGGCGTTCGATACCCAAAGCGGTCACGACTACCTCGCCAAGCATTTCCGAATCCTCCTCTATCACGACATTGTAATGCCTGCGGTCGTCAACGTTGAATGCCACTGTCTTGTATCCGATGTAGGTCACCTCTACTGTGGAGCCTGCCGGGACACCGCTAAGGACGAAGTTGCCGTTGAAGTCGGTGATGGTGCCCAGCGAGGTGCCTCTCACCGTTACGCTCGCCCCAATGATTGGCTCGCCTTTGTTGTCGGTTACAGTTCCCTCAATGGGGGAATCTTGTTTTGCCTCAAGCACCGGTTGCACGTTTGATGCCGCCTCGCTGGCGTAGAGAGTGCTTGCAGCTCCCGAAAAAGCGAGGCACAATAGCGCAATGCCCACACCCATCAATAGTTTAGGATGGTTGTAAGGACGTCGATTGCTTTCTTCTTTTTTCTCCATAACAATCAGAAATTAATGTTAAACCTTAATGATTAATTGGAACATGTCGAACAATATACATGAAACACTTATTTGCCTTTTCTCATATATGCCGTGCTTGTCAGTTTTTATAAACCGCAATTGCATGATATGCAAATATACGTTCATTTAAATAACCTGCAAGAAAATTGCAAATTATTTAAGATTTTCTAAACTTAAATATTGTTAACTATTACGGTTTGCATACCTCCTCCCGACATTGTGTGGCATTAGCGCAATGCAACTTATTTTCGCAGCGGCAATGGTTTGATGTGAGACAATAAACCTATCTCTGGATTCCAAGGCGTACAAAAACAAAGGGGCGCACTTCGATAAGTTGCACCCCATGCTAAAGTTCTCTTGTTTATAATGTGTTGCTCTGCGTCAGTTTTTAGCCGGGTAGCGCTTGTTGAGCTCTTGCAGCACCAATGTCGTTATGTCGTATTCCGGGCTGGCGTTGAGCGGGTCGGAAATGATTATGTCATAGCCGTGCAGTTCCCTGATGTATTCCAAGACGTTCTGCACAGAATCATTGAGCCTTATTGTGTTTGTTTGCACCTCGTTGGCATATTCCGCCATGAGCTTGTCATTGAGCGACTGTAGTTCCTGTTGCTTGCGCAGCAGGTTGGCTTGCTCCTGCTCTGCACGCTCGCGTGTGGTGTAGGCGTTGTTCTCGAGCTTGTACTGGAATTCCTGCGCGTCTTTCTGCAACTCGTTTTGCTTGGCGTTAAGCGTGGCGCGGATGTTCTCCTCTTGCTTGATGCTAGCCTCACTGAGCTCCCTGTAGAGGTTGTAGTGCATGAGCAACGAGTCGTTTTTGACGTAGACTATCTTCAAGATGCTGCTGTCGCTCCTGAAACCCGACGCTACCGGAGCATTGCTGCCGGTGTTTGTGCATGATGATACCAGAGCAACGGCTGCTGCCGCGCCCAATGCGCATTTGATAAGTAGATTTTTTGCCATATTGTAGTTGTCAAAGTTGTTTGTTTTCTTTCTTCCTTAATATTTCCTCCATCCTTGCGGGCGTGAGCAATTGCTTCGACTGCGCTTCGTTGTGTTGTGACTGCGCGCAGCTTATGCCTTTTCGCCTGAGGTGCTCGTTTCCGCCAACGTGCAAATTGGGGAACTTTCCCCCTTTCACGAAGATGATTCGCACACACAATAGCGTTACTGCGGCGGCGACAGCGGCCAAAGCCAAAAGCAAGGTTTTAATCATATAAATGTTATCTTTGCCCACTACGGACATCCTTGCCGCCTGCATTGCGCTATGCCTTGGCCGGCACGTTCGCAATTAAGGCTTGCAGGTGATTTCCGACACGCAAATATATGCAATGCGGCAAAGCCTGCCTACCTTTGGCAAGGCAAAAGTCGGCAAAATAGGTGAATATGCTACTTTATTAACTTTTTTTTGCTACATGCTTGGCAATGCATGCCAGTGCAGCAAAAGGAACGCACGCAAAGGAATCAACTTAAAACAAACAATAAAATAACTGAGATATGGAAGAACTGAAACTGACCCCGAAGGAAGTGTTCGACTACTTTGCAGAGGTGTGCAAAGTGCCTCGCCCGTCGAAGAAAGAAGAAAAAATGATTGCTTACCTCAAGGACTTCGCATCGCGCCACGGCCTCCCGTTCAAGACAGACGATGCCGGCAACGTGATAATCAGCAAAGCGGCAACGCCAGGGCACGAGAAAGCAATGAAAGTAGTGCTGCAATCGCACATGGACATGGTTTGCGAGAAAAATGCCGGCACCGCGCACGATTTCGACAATGACCCGATCGAGACCTACATTGACGGCGAATGGCTCAAGGCCAAAGGCACGACGCTCGGTGCCGACAACGGCATAGGGGTGGCTACGCAATTGGCAGTGTTGGCATCGGACACAATTGAACACGGGCCGCTGGAATGCCTCTTCACCGTTGACGAAGAGACAGGCCTAACTGGAGCATTCGCCCTGCAACCGGGCTTCATGGACGGTGAGATGTTGATAAACCTCGATTCGGAGGATGAAGGGGAGATATTCATAGGATGCGCCGGCGGCATCAACACTACTGTCGATTTCGCATATGCCGAGCAGGAAGTGCCGCAGGGCTACGCTGGCTTGAAGATTTCCGTCAGCGGGCTTACCGGAGGGCATTCAGGCGACGACATAAACAAAAACCGGGCAAACGCCAACAAACTGCTCGTCCGCATATTAAGCAAAGTGGCAGAGATTGCCGACATGCGCCTGTGCACCATCGAGGGCGGGAACTTGCACAATGCCATACCGCGCGAAGCGCAGGCAGTCATAGCAATCCCCAACGCCGACAAAGAAGCGGTGCGTGCAGCGGTGAACATCTTTGCTGCCGACGCAGAGGAGGAGTTTTCCGCAACGGAGCCATCAATGAAGATAGCCCTCGAAACTGTTACAGCACCGGCAAGCTCGATTGACAGCGGCGTGGCAGCACGTTTGACAAAAGCACTGCACGGAGTGTTCAACGGGGTATTTGCCATGAGCCAAGACATTCCCGGGCTGGTTGAAACCTCGTCAAACCTGGCATCGGTAAAAATGGACAAGCCAGGCAACATACGCATAGTCACAAGCCAGCGAAGCTCTATTGCCTCGGCACGCGACAATGTCAGGAACACAGTAGCTTCGGTCTTCGAACTTGCAGGAGCCAAAGTGAACTCAAATGACGGATACCCGGGATGGAAGCCCGACACGTCATCGAAGCTGCTCGCCATAACCGTCGATGCCTACAAACGATTGTTCGGCACGGAACCCAAGGTGAAGGCAATACATGCAGGGTTAGAGTGCGGGCTGTTCAAAGAGAAATACCCTGCTCTTGACATGGTATCGTTCGGGCCCACCCTAAGGGGAGTGCACTCGCCCGACGAGAGGATGCTCATCCCCACGGTAGAAAAGTTTTGGAAGCATCTCCTTGAAGTGCTTGCCAACATCCCCGAAAGCAAATGATACGGGCAGGGGCAAAATAAAACCGCCCGCCCGAACGTTACATATTTGCGGCAGCAAATGCGGCACCCACTTCCGGCGGGCTGCCGCCATGCCTGCCAGCGCTTGACGCATAATGCCCTACATGACAACGACAACCAAACGCTACTTCACGGTCGCAATGGCAGCGTTGGCCGCCATGCAAGCGTTGCTATTGTCGTGCATGGACGAAAAATTCTCGTCAGACCCCACGCACTTGCTTTCGTTCTCGGCCGACACGATATCCTTTGACACGCTTTTCACCGGAGTCGGCTCGGCGACGAAGACGCTAATGATCTACAACCATAATGAAAGCTCGCTCATGTTCTCGGCAGCCCTCGCCAACAAGAGCAACTCCGGATTCAGGCTGAACATCGACGGGCGCAACGACTCCGGAGAAAACGAGTTCACCGGATTGACAATCCGCTCGGGCGACAGCATATACGTCTTCATAGAAATAACCGCCAATGAACAAGGCGACAACAGCATAGGCTTGATAAAAGACTCCATAGTGTTCGTCACCAACGGCACGCAACAGGATGTCAAGCTCATCGCCTACGGGCAAGATGCAACAACGCTCTACGCCCCAACAATCACCAGCGACACGACATTTACCGCTGACTTGCCGATAATCATCCACGACAGCCTTGTCGTTGCGCAGGGAGCAACGCTGACGTGCGAGGCGGGCACGTCACTCTACTTCCACGGCACGGCCGGGTGCACGGTGCATGGCACGCTCGTGGTGAGAGGTGAAGCAGGCAATGAGGTGATGTTCAGGGGAGACAGGACTGACAAGCTCTTCTCCTACCTGCCATACGACCGCGTGCCGGGGCAGTGGGGAGGCATAACGTTCAGTTCAGGCAGCTACGGGAACGTCATGGAATATGCCGACGTGCATGGAGGGTCATACGCCATCAAATGCGATTCGGCGGACGTTACGCGTGAGAAAATAAGGATTATAGGCTGCAAACTGTCGAACACAACGGGCAACGTGCTTGAAATGACCGACTGCAAGGCCGAAATAGCCAACACTGAAATCAGCAACTCAGGAGAGAGCTGCGTAGACCTGACCGGAGGCGACGTGCGCTTCACGCACTGCACGCTGGCGAACTATTACAGCTACGGACTGAAACTCGGCGTCGCCCTAAGCCTGCGGAACACTGCCAACGGAATAGCCCACCCGGTAATACAAGCCGCATTCCGCAACTGCATAATAGCCGGTTCAAGCAGCGATGAGATAAGCGGGAGCGTCTCTGACGACGCCACCATAGACTACAACTACAGCTTCAGCAACTCGCTCGTCAACTCCGTTGAACCCGATGGAGGAGACGTAGAGAATTGCCTCTGGGTGAAGGACGACAACTTCCGCCTCATAGACAGCAGCACATTCACCTACGACTTCCACCTCGATTCCCTGTCGCAAGCGCGCGATTTGGGAGCAACGCAATGGGCTGAAGAATATCCACTCGACCGCGACGGTAACCCGAGGACAGCCGCGCTCGGGGGCGACGGGATGCCCGATGCCGGATGCTACGAATGGCAAGCGGGGAAATAAACCAAGGATAATAGCCAAAGCGCCGCCAAGCCAGGCAAACCGCACTGCCCA
>CAZWPW010000028.1:3281-14556 GCA_964635525.1 uncultured Bacteroidaceae bacterium | reverse complement strand
TTCGTCGCCAAACATCATTTTATATTTGTGATGAATAGCGTTTGCACGCGGAACTAAATTCGCGATAGTCCACCAGGCAAACACTGCCCCGCTTGCGCTCCATGTCAAGATGGCAAAACCGCACCACTCGACAATCTCGCCGAAATAATTGGCCGAGGTCACATAATCAAACATGCCTCCTTTAGGCAAATAATGGTTCGTATCACCCGGTTTACGCAAATGCCTGATAATATAATCGGAATGCCAATTGATTCCCATCCCGGTGAAAAACAGGCACGTCCCGATTATAAACTGCGGACGATACAGCCACTCCACCGTATACATTGTTTGCGGAGACAAATGAAAAATCCATTCGCCCTGCATATATCCATTCAGGAGATTAAACGTGATTCCCATCAGCATTATTCCTATCGGCATCTTGCTTTTCCCTTTCATCAATAACGGAAAGACAAAAGAACGTTGGAGATAATGCAACTCAAAAAATATAAATATCAACAATGGAACGGTCTCAAACTGCCGGGGCGAGCCGCACCAAAGCACAAACATAACTACAAAAACAGGTGCTTCCATACAAACCCAAGCCACTTTGTTCGAGATAGGGAACCCCCATTTTCTATCGAACAACATACCATAACCGGCTTCCACAAAATATAGTGCCACAAATACAATAGCGGCAATAGCGGCCATTCCGATTAAAAACCATGTAAAATATTCAATCGTCATATTTCCCGTTTGTGAGTTGGGCAAAACCAAGGCCCAGTCCTCTTATCTTCCACCACTTCCCGTCAGAGTTCCTGGATAAGTTCCAGCAGCTTGGCAATGGTTCTGCTATCGTGTTACCTGATAACTCGGCAATTTACCAAAAATAACAATACTGTCGTAACTGCTTAATCAAAAGCCACAACAAAAGCAATTTAACCATTAGCCACGCCAAACTCCGCTTTTTATTATTTTTGCTACCATCTAAACACTCATGACAATGGTATTCAAATATGACATAGTGGTCGTCGGAGGAGGACACGCAGGATGCGAGGCGGCAACAGCTGCTGCTAACCTCGGATCGAGAACCTGCCTCATTACCTCCGACATGAACAAAATAGCGCAGATGAGCTGCAACCCCGCAGTAGGAGGTATAGCAAAAGGGCAGATAGCACGCGAGGTTGACGCGCTCGGAGGGCAAATGGGAATCATTACCGACAAAACAACGCTGCAATTCCGAATGCTGAACAGGTCAAAAGGACCTGCGATGTGGAGCCCGCGCGCGCAATGCGACAGAGACAAATACTCAACGCTCTGGAGAACAACGCTCGACAATACGCCAAACCTCGACATCTGGCAAGACACTGCCAATGAACTCCTTGTTGAAAACGGAGAAGCCGTAGGAGTAAAAACGCTTTATGACGTGACAATAAAAGCGAAATGCGTGATAATTACTGCAGGAACATTCCTTAACGGCCTCATTCATGTCGGACGTGTTCAAATCCCGGGGGGTAGGGCAGCAGAACCTCCTGCGCTCCACCTGAGCGAATCAATAACCCGGCACGGGATAACAAAAGGGAGGATGAAAACGGGTACACCCGTCAGAATTGACGCAAGAAGCGTGCACCTTGACGAAATGGAAATACAACCTGGCGAAAACGATTTCCACCAATTCTCTTACCTCGACAACGGTAAACGGCAACTCAAACAACTCAACTGTTGGATATGCTACACTAACGCCGAAGTCCACGAAACGCTGCGCAAAGGTCTGCCGGAATCTCCGCTCTACAACGGGCAAATAACAAGCATAGGCCCGCGTTACTGCCCAAGCATAGAAACGAAAATCGTAACCTTCCCGGATAAAGAACAACACCAACTATTCCTTGAACCGGAAGGGGAGACAACGAACGAACTCTACCTAAATGGATTCTCGTCGTCACTCCCGCTTAACATCCAACTTGAAGCGCTCAAACAAATCCCGGCATTCAGGGATGTTAGGACATACAGGCCGGGATACGCCATTGAATATGATTTCTTCGACCCGACGCAACTGCGGCACACGCTCGAATCAAAAGTGGTGAAAAACCTCTTCCTTGCCGGACAAGTTAACGGCACTACGGGGTATGAAGAAGCAGCCGGACAAGGACTAATGGCCGGTATAAATGCACACATCAACTGCCACGGCGGAAAGGAATTCGTCCTCAAACGCGACGAAGCATATATAGGTGTGCTAATAGACGACCTCGTAACGAAAGGGGTAGACGAGCCGTATAGGATGTTTACGTCACGGGCAGAGTACAGAATCCTCCTTCGCCAAGACGATGCTGATGCTCGTCTGACACCGCTCTCTTACGAAATAGGATTGGCAACACGCGACCGTTATGACAGGTTTCTAAACAAACAAAAGGAAATTGATAGAATAATATCATTTACTGAAAACCTCTCGGTTAAACCTGCGGAAATAAACAACGCGCTACAAGAACTTGGAACAACTCCTCTGCAACAAGGATGCAAATTGGCCGACATCATAGCTCGTCCGCAAACAACAATAACGAACATTGCAAAGCACATCAACGCCTTGGCTGAGGAACTCGACAAAATAACAACGCAAAGAGATGAAACAATCGAAGCGGCAGAAATTAAAATGAAATACGCCGGATATATCCAGCGCGAAAAAATAATTGCCGAACGAAATGCCCGGCTTGAAACAATCAAAATCAAAGGCAAATTCAACTATCACTCCATACAATCACTCTCTACGGAGGCACGGGAAAAACTTACCAGAATAGATCCGGAAACAATAGGGCAGGCAAGCCGAATTCCCGGTGTCTCGCCATCAGACATAAACGTGCTGCTCGTAATGTGCGGAAGATAAATTGTAGATATACAAGGATATATCAGCGTTTCACGTGGAACAAAACAACGGTAATAAACTAATAAATAACATAATGGGGAAAGAGGAACTTAAAAAGGCAATCCGTAACATCCCGGATTTCCCGAAGAAAGGCATTCAATTCAAAGACTTGACCACGCTGTTCAAACAGCCTGAACTCTTCAACGAGTTGGCGGAAATTCTCTGCCAGAAATACAAAGATAAAGGCATCACCAAGGTTGTTGCCATAGAGTCACGAGGCTACATTATGGGCCCAATAATCGCAAGCAGGATAGGGGCGGGCTTCATCCCTATACGCAAGCCAGGCAAACTTCCGGCCGAAACGTACAAAATAACCTACGGCAACGAGTATGGCGAAGACTGTATCGAGATCCACAAAGACGCTCTCGATGAAAATGATATTGTCCTTCTTCATGACGACCTGCTCGCTACTGGCGGAACTATGCGGGCGGCTCTGGAACTGGTGCAGAAATTCAATCCAAAGGATGTGTATATTAACTTTATCATAGAATTAGACGGGCTCGACGGCCGTAAGGCTTTCACGGATGATTCCAAGATAGACTCTTTGCTCACATTATAATAAGGCAAAATGGTGGAGGCGGAGGACAGCGGAAAGCAAGAACACCTTAAAGGCATCATAAACAATCTGCCGGAAAGTCCGGGATGCTACCAATTCCTTGACAAGGAAGCTACGATTATCTACGTTGGGAAAGCGATAAACCTTAAACGTAGGGTGGCATCCTACTTCCGCAAAGACGTCAAATCGCTAAAGACTACTGTCCTCGCCTCTAAGATATGCGACATAAAATATGTAGTCGTAAAAACGGAACAGGACGCGCTCCTCTTGGAAAACAGTCTGATTAAGCAGCATAAACCTCGCTACAACATCCTGCTGAAGGATGATAAAACCTATCCGTCTATCTGCATCACAAACGAATACTTCCCGCGTATATTCAAAACACGGCGCATAAACAAGAAGCTTGGAACGTTCTTCGGACCATATAGCCACGTTGGAACGATGAATGCAATCCTTGCGCTAATCAAACAGCTTTATCCAATACGCACATGCAGGCTCGATCTGACTGACGAAAAGATAGAGGCGGGGAGGTTTAAAGTCTGCCTCGAATACCACATCAAAAACTGTAAAGGACCCTGCATTGGGGATGTTTCACGTGGAACGTATATGGAGTGGATCGAAGAGGCAAAGCAAATCCTCAAAGGAAAGACGCAGGAAATAAAGCAGGAACTAACCGCCAAAATGAAAAGCCTAAGCTCTGAACTGCGCTTCGAAGAGGCTCAAGAAATAAAAAACAAAATAATGCTGATCGATAATTTCCGTACGAAATCGGAAGTGGTAAGCAATGCAATCGACAACGTCGACGTGTTCTCAATCGAAGAAAGCAACGACAACAAGGCGGCATATATAAACTTCCTGCACATAACCAATGGATGGGTAAACCAAGCCTTCACGTTCGAATACCGCAAAAAATTAGACGAAACGCAACAGGAGCTGCTGCAACACGGCATCATCGAAATGAGAAAACGGTTCAACAGCACGGCCAAGGAAATAATCATTCCGTTTGAAATGGACTTCTCCCTTGACAACATAACGCTAACCGTGCCGCAAAAAGGGGAGAAACGCAAACTCCTCGAACTGTCGATAATGAACGTCAAGCAATACAAAATAGACAGGCTCAAACAAAGCGACAAACTGAACCCGGGACAACGCCAGATAAGAGTGCTGAAAGAACTGCAAGACCTCCTCAAAATGGAGAAAATACCGATGCACATCGAGGCTTTCGACAACTCGAACATACAAGGAACAAACGCGGTGGCGGCTTGCATCGTCTTCAAAGCAGGGAAACCAGAGAAAAAAGAGTACCGAAAGTTCGCCATAAAAACGGTTGCCGGACAAGACGACTATGCCTCGATGCGCGAAGTTGCATACCGGAGATATTCCCGAATGATAGAAGAAGGCACACCCTTGCCTGACTTGATTATAGCCGACGGTGGCAAAGGACAAATGGAAGCCATCAGGCAAATCATACAAGACTGCCTGAACATCGACATTCCAATAGCGGGATTGGCAAAGGACAACAAACACCGGACATCGGAACTCCTCTACGGCTTCCCGCAAGCGACAATAGGGGTCAAACATAACAGCGAAGTGTTCCGCCTGCTCACCAAAATACAGGACGAGGCGCATAGGTTCGCCATAACATTCCACAAAAACAAAAGAAGCAAGGCGATGACGGCGTCTGAATTAGACAACATAAAGGGAATAGGGCCGAAAACAAAGGAAACTCTAATAAAGAAATACAAAAGCGTAAAACGCATCCAAACGGCAGATTACAACGAACTATCCACCCTAATCGGCGAAAACAAGGCAAAACTCATTGCCGAACACTTCGCTAACAACAACAGAACTTAGTATATTTGACGAAAACATTAAAATCTAAAACATGAAAGCAGTAATTCAACGCGTAGAAATGGCGGCAGTGCGCATAAACGGCATACTGCACAGCACCATCAACAAAGGGATGTTCATCCTCCTCGGAGTAGGGCACGGCGACGACGACAAGGATATCGAATGGCTCGCAAACAAAGTCTGCAACCTCAGGATATTCAACGACGAAAACAAGGTCATGAACAAAAACATCACTGAAACGCAGGGAGAAATTCTCGTCGTCAGCCAGTTCACGCTAATGGCATCGACAAAAAAAGGCAACCGCCCGTCATATATCACCGCAGCGCGCCCGGAAATAGCGGAACAGGCATACTTCAACTTCTGCAACAAAATAAACGAAATAACAGGAATCAAGGTCAAAATGGGCATCTTCGGAGCGGACATGAAATGCGAACTCATAAACGACGGGCCGGTAACTATCATCATCGACACGAAAAAGAAGGAATAACCCCCGAAACTGAACGGAAAACCTCGCCCGTATCCGCAAAATAGATGGAACCCGCAAGCAACAAAACACCCGGACATCTCAAAGCATGGGAAAAAGAACGGGAAATGATACCCGTCATGATTAACATGTTCTGCCGTGGAAACCACCCCGAATCGGGGGAAACACCGTGCGCTGAATGCAAAGAACTCACCGCTTACGCGCTACAATGCCTCTGGAAATGCCCGTTCAAAGAAGACAAAAAGTTCTGTTCAACGTGCAAAATACATTGCTACAAGCCTCAAATGAGGGAGAAAATAAAGGCGGTAATGAGATATGCAGGGCCGCGAATGATGTTAACGCACCTGGCTTTCGCAGTGAAACACCTTATCCAAACGATATCACACAACCTGAAAACACGTAAATTGCAGCATGACTATCAAAGAAGCGCAGGAAAAAGTCGACCAATGGATTAAAACCTACGGCAAAAGGTATTTCAACGAGCTCACGAACATGGCGCTCCTCACCGAGGAAGTCGGGGAACTCGCACGGGTAATGGCACGCAAATACGGGGAACAATCGTTCAAAGAAGGCGAAAACAATAACCCCGAAGAGGAAATGGCTGACGTGCTGTGGGTCCTGATCTGCCTCGCAAACCAGACGGGAACGGACCTTGAAATAGCACTCCAAAGGAGCTTCGAAAAGAAAACCGCACGCGACAAGCTGCGACATACAAACAACCCCAAACTCTGATTCAGAATGGAAACGAAAAGCAAGCACGAAGTAGCACTGGAACTCTACGACACAGCTATCGACGACAAGGCAATCGAACGCGAAACAAAAGCTATCCTCGACAGCAAAGTGCAGGAAAACAACACGCCAGAGGTGAAGAAAACAATCTTGTCATGCCTCGACCTGACCTCCCTGAACGTTACGGACAGCATGGAAAGCGCAATGCGATTGGCGGAAAAGGTCAACCTCTTCGACGAAACATGCCCGGATTTACCGAACCCGGCAGCCATCTGCACCTTCCCGAACATGGCGAAAATCATACACCATACGTGCCAAGCCGATGGGGTCAAAACGGCATGCGTGGCCGGAGGCTTCCCGTTCGCGCAAACTTTCTCCGAAATAAAAATAGCAGAAACGAGCCTGGCACTGCACGATGGGGCTGAAGAAATCGACATCGCAATACCCGCAGGCCAGTTCCTCGAAGGAGACTATGAAACAATCTGCGACGAAATAGAGGAAATAAAGAGCATCTGCGGCGACAAGATTCTGAAAGTTATCCTCGAAACCGCAACGCTCCAGACCGCCGCAAATATCAAAAAGGCGGCTATCCTGGCAATGTATGCGGGAGCAGACTTCATCAAAACCTCAACAGGCAAGGCTGCAACGGGAGCAACCCCGCAAGCTGCTCTGGTTATATGCAAGGCTATCGGAGAATACTACCGCAAAACAGGGCGAAAAATAGGCTTCAAAGCAGCAGGCGGAATCACCTCAACAACCGATGCCATAGCATTCTACACAATTGCAAAAGAAACGCTCGGCAGCTCATGGCTCAACAAAAACCTCTTCCGCATAGGGGCCAGCAGCCTCGCAAACACGCTCGTGAAGGAATTAACCGGCAGCCAAAATGATTTCTTCTGAAGAAGAAAACAATAAAAGCATGCCACCAAAAGGCACGCAGCGTCCAGCGCAACCCGCCCGGAATAGCGGCCGCAGCTACGACGCATAGCACGCTAAGCTATGCTGCTTGCAACGCAAATCCGGCCGCATAGAAAGAAATCTTACAGGACATAGCATGCAATCCTCCCTTGGGTTGTATGCTATCTTTATTTTTAGGGTAAAAATATGTATTTGCACCGTAAAAACATATAATCTTACGGTAAAAATAAATAGACTTAGGGTAAAAACATAAAAAACATACTACCCAAAGCAACTTTGCATTGTATGCAAGGTAAAACTGGGTAGTACCTAAGCCAAGAAATGGCTCTATTGTTGTATAGAATGGGTTGTTTCTTTCTAAACGAAGTGTTGTATGCTTCTTTAGAAAAGGTTGAATGCTTGCAAAGAAAAGGCTGTATGGTTTCACGCGGAACGCCGCACCTCTATTCACCTCTGGCGGTTCACGACATAGTCGGTGTAAAGGTGGAGAGTCGTGCGGATCTCGGTGTTTGGCACCATGTAGAGCAGTGATTTCGCCTTGTCAACGTATGTCCGGATGAGTTTCATGGCATAATCGATGCCCCCGCCATTGACCGACGCGTCTACGAGGGTTGCTATTTCCTCGTCCGTGGCAGTTTTTTCGCGCACCTTGCGGGCTATTTCATGCAGTTTGGGGTCGTTGTTGGTGTTGAGGACACGCAGTGCAGGGAGGGTCAGCCTGCCTTCTTTCATGTCGTTTCCGGTAGGCTTCCCAATGTCAACACTGGACGAATAATCGAATATGTCATCTTTGATCTGGAAGGCGAGGCCTATGCACTGGCCGAATTCTTCCGCTGCAATGATAGTCTTGGAGTCGGCCCGTGCGGTGTAAGCCGCGCACTTCGTGCAGGTTGAGAAGAGTGATGCTGTCTTCTTGGTTATGATTTCGATGTACCTCTTCTCATTGTAATCGTCTGCTGCATTGTTGTTCAGTTGGATCAGCTCGCCGTCGGCAAGCGCCTTTCCAAGGGTGGAAATCGATTGTATTATGTGCCTGTCGTTCGATGCGGCCGCTATTTCGAGGGCTTGTGCAAGCATGTAGTCGCCGGAAAGTACGGCAACTTTGTTCCCGTAGAGGGCGTTCACCGACTGTTGGCCGCGGCGTTCCTTGCTGTTGTCGACTATGTCGTCATGTATCAGGCTGGCCGTGTGGAGGAGTTCCAAGGCAAGCGCGGCGCGGTATGACTGTTTGGTGATGCGTGACAATCCCTTTGCAAGGAGCAAAATCAACGTTGGGCGCATCATCTTGCCCTTGCTCTGCAACAGATGGGCATAGACGCCTTTCATGGTTTCGTTGGCCGAATCGAGCACCTGGTCGAATAGCTTTATGAAGGTGGATAGCTCGTTGGCAATCGGTTCGTTTATTTGTTCTTGGAGATCCATGGCTTTGTGTCAGGCAAAAATAAGAATAAAATCTCGTTTCGCATATTTTTTGTTACATTTAACCCGCTTATTAAAGGTTAATAACATATGGATGACGGACGCAAACTGTTCCTGCTTGACGCTTACGCGCTTATATACCGCGCCTATTTCGGCCTGATAAGGATGCCGAGGATAAACTCCAAAGGCGTGAACACCTCGGCGATATTCGGCTTCGTGAACACTCTCTTCCACGTTTTGGAGAAGGAGAACCCGACGCATATCGGCATAGCTTTCGACCCCGAGGGCAAGACTTTCAGGCATGAGGCCTATCCTCAATACAAGGCGCAACGCAACGAAACACCGGAAACAATAAAGGCCTCCGTGCCGGTAATAAAGGAAATCATCAGGGCATGGAACATTCCGCTGCTCGAGGTCGAGGGCTACGAGGCCGACGACGTTATCGGGACACTCGCCACGCAAGCCCGGCATCAAGGGATAACCACCTATATGATGACGCCCGACAAGGATTACGGGCAAATCGTGGGGGGCTGCGTCTACATGTACAAACCCAAGGCCGGCGACAAGGAATTCGAAATCATCGATGCTGAAGGGGTAAAGGCGAAATTCGGCATCAACGACACGGCACAGGTCATTGACACGCTCGGGTTGATGGGAGATAGTTCCGACAATATCCCCGGCTGTCCGGGAGTGGGTGAGAAGACGGCGCAAAAACTCGTTGCCGAATTCGGCAGCATAGAGAATCTTCTGCAAAACACGGACAAGCTCAAAGGGGCGCTAAGGAAGAAGGTGGAAGAAAATGCAGAACAGATAAGGTTCTCGAAATTCCTTGCAACGATAAAGACCGACGCGCCTGTCGCTCTCGACCTGCAAGCCTTGGAAAGGAAAGACCCCGAGAAGGACGAGCTGCTAAGAATCCTCGAAGAGTTGGAGTTCAAGAGCATCATCGCAAAGGTATTCGGAGAAACGGGCGGGGATAAAGTGAAAAAGGCGCAAATCCAGCCCAATCTCTTTGAATTATTTCCCGGCAACTCCCCGGAAGAGCCGGCTCACGCGAATCTCAGCCGTTACGATGAGGGGGTGCAAGACTATCGCCTCGTTGAAACAGAGGAGGATATAGACCGTTTTATTCAATATTTCCTTACAAAGGATTCTTTCGCTTTAGACACAGAAACGACCGGAACCGACGCAATGTCTTGCCGGCTTGTCGGGATGAGCTTTTCTTGCCGGGAAAATGAGGCTTTCTACATCCCGGCGCCCAAGGACGACAAAAACAAGATGGCTGCACTCGCCGGCAAGCTGAACAGAATCACCGCCAACGAAAGGTCTGCCAAGGTCGGGCAAAACATCAAGTTCGACATGATTGTCCTCGCAAGGCATGGGATAGAAGTCAAAGGCCCGCTCTTCGATACGATGGTTGCACACTACGTCATACAGCCTGAGCTCCGGCACAACCTCGACTATCTTGCCGAGCATTACTTAGGCTACAGGACTATCAGCATTGAGGAACTCATCGGGAAGAAGGGGCGCAACCAAAGGAACATGGGCGACCTTGCGGCGGAGGAAATCCGTGCTTACGCCTGCGAGGATGCCGACATAACCTTCAAACTCAAATCGGTCCTTGAACGCGAATTAGATGAGCGGGGCTGCAGGAAGCTGTTCGAGGAAGTCGAGATGCCTCTTGTCCCCGCCCTTGCAAGGATGGAGATGAACGGCGTGCGCATTGACGCGGTCTCTCTGAAGCAAACATCTGCCATCTTCACCCAGCGCATGGAGGAAATAGAAAGGCAGGTGCATGCCTTGGCCGGGATGCAGTTCAACATCGCATCGCCCAAACAAGTCGGGCAGGTGCTGTTCGAGAGGATGAAAATCGGCGGCAAGACGAAGAAAACAAAAAGCGGGCAATACTCTACATCAGAAGATGTGCTTGAAAACCTCAAGAGCAAGCACCCTATTGTCGGGCTGATTTTGGAATACCGGGGGTACAAGAAGCTGGTAGGCACCTACGTCGACGCGCTTCCCAAGTTAGTGAACCCCGAAACGGGAAAGATACACACGTCGTTCAACCAAGCGGTGACGGCCACAGGGCGGCTCAGTTCAAGCAACCCGAACCTGCAAAACATCCCGGTAAGGGACGACAACGGAAAGGAAATACGCAAGGCTTTCATCCCCGACGAGGGAGAGGTGTTCTTCTCGGCCGACTATTCGCAGGTGGAGCTGCGCATCATGGCGCACCTTAGCGGCGACGGGAAGATGATTGAGGCTTTCCGCTCGGGCGAGGATATCCATACCGACACGGCCTCTAAGATATATGGCATACCGCACGGGGAGGTGACCAAGGAGATGCGGCGCAAGGCCAAGACTGCAAACTTCGGCATCATCTACGGCATATCGGCGTTCGGACTGGCAGAAAGGATGGGCGTCG
>CAZWPW010000028.1:0-3271 GCA_964635525.1 uncultured Bacteroidaceae bacterium | reverse complement strand
ACTTCAAAGAGGCCAAGGCGCTTATCGAAGAGTATTTCAAGACCTATCCGCAAATAAAGTCATTCATCGACAAAAGCATAGAACAAGCCAAAGAGAAAGGATATGTGGAAACCGTGTTCAACCGCCGCCGTTACTTGCCGGACATCACTTCACGCAACGCCGTGGTGCGGGGTATGGCCGAACGGAATGCGGTGAATGCTCCTATACAGGGCAGTGCAGCCGACATTATCAAAGTAGCCATGGGACGCATACACCGCCGCTTCGAAGAGGAAGGGCTGCGGGCAAAGATGATTCTCCAGGTGCATGACGAACTGAACTTCAGCGTCCCGGAGGAAGAACTCGGCAGGGTCAGGGAAATTGTAGTGAGTGAAATGGAAAACGCCTATGCCATGCAGGTTCCTTTAGTCGCCGACCATGGGACGGGCAATAACTGGTTAGAAGCGCATTAAGCAGTGTGCAAACCTCAACCCTTGGCGTTGAGGAGGAGCATATCGTCAATTATCTCCCTCGTGTTGCTAAGGCGCGGCACCTTGTGCTGCCCCCCGAGTTTGCCTTTGCTCTTGAGCCAGTCGTTGAACAATCCGGGGCGGGCTGCAACTACTTCCAACCGCTGCAAGGCTATATCCTTTGTCCGCTTCGCCTCATAGTCGGAATTAAGCCCTTTCAACGCATCGTCGAGCGCCTTGGCGAAATGCTCCAAGCTGTCGGGCATGGCTGCAAACTCTATAAGCCATTGGTGGCGGCACTTTCCGTTCCCGTCCATGTACACCGGAGCGGCGGAGTAGTCGAGGACTCTCGCGCCGGTAGCAGCGCAAGCCACGGCGAGTCCCTTCTCGGCATTGTCTACTATCAGCTCTTCGCCAAAGGCGTTGATGTAATGTTTCGTGCGCCCGGTGATGCGGAACTTGTAAGGCCGCGTGGAGGTGAACATAACCGTGTCGCCAATGACATAACGCCATAGCCCGCATGAGGTGGAAATGACCATGGCATAGTTCTTGCCCAGCTCTACTTCGCACAACGGGACGGCCTTGGCATCGGCATTGCCGAACTCAGACATAGGTATGAACTCGTAGAAGATGCCGTAGTCAATCATCATCAACAACGAGGGGTCATCGAGGTCATTCTGTATGCCGAAGAAGCCTTCAGAGGCATTGTAGGTCTCAACGTAGCGCATGCTGGGCAGCTTGATCAAGTCGTTGAACTGATCCCGGTAAGGCGTGAAGCTCACCCCGCCGTGGAAAAACACTTCCAAGTTAGGCCATACCTCGGCGATAGACTGCTTGCCGGTTATCTCAAGCACCTTCTTGAGGACGATGAGCATCCACGACGACACGCCAGACAAGTTGCTGACGTTGCGGCTTGCCGTATACTTGGCTAGATATTCAATCTTGGTTTCCCATTCGCTCATAAGAGCCACCTGCTTGGATGGCACGCGGAAGAAGTTGGCAACAGGGCTGAGGTTCTGCATTAGCACCGCCGAGAGGTCGCCTGTCTTGCTTCCGTCAGGGGTGGGATTCTTATCGAAGCTGCCGCCAAGGATTAACCCATTGCCTGAAAAGAAACGGCTCGCCGGGTTCATGCCCAAATATATTGCAACGCAGTCTCCGCCCCCGCGGTAGTGGATGTCGGCCAAACCCTCTTTTGACACGGGTATGTACTTGCTCTTCGAGTTTGTCGTGCCCGATGACTTGGCGTACCACCTGACTGGAGAGTGCCACAAAAGGTTGCGCTCGCCTTTTCGCATGCGTTCAATGAAAGGTTGCAAGTCATTGTATGATTGGACCGGAACGGCATTGGCATAGTCGGCATACGACCGCATCGAGGCGTATCCATGCTCCTTGCCCCATACGGTTTGCGAGGCATCTCTTATCAAACGCTTGAGCACTTCGCGCTGTACCGACTCTGGATCAGCAGCATATCGTTCTATAGCCTTTTGCCTCTTTGCGAGCAAGAAACGCGCAATATTAGTAAGACTCATAGTTGTCAATCATTTCAACATGCAAAGATATTTTTTTTATAAAAAGCAGATGCACTCTTGCTCTTATATATCAACCAACAAGGCATGGAATGTCTCACTGCCGCGTCAAAGCACGGCTTACAATGTCTAAAAGGATCTTCGCCTCTTCTTCCCATGAGAAACGGGCGGCCTCGGCCGTTATGCGCTCCTTGACAGCCGGATTGCACCATTCTGATAGCATCTGCTTGATGATTGAAGCTATCTCTTCCGGTTCTTGAGCCTTAGTCAGCACACCGGTGGAACACCCTCCAACTATGCGGGATATTTCGGGGAAGTCGGTGGCAAGCACTGGAACGCCGAACTTCATGAAATCGAAAACCCTGTTCGGCAAAGAGTAATAATAGCTCAATCCCATATCCTCTAACAGGACAAGGCCGATATCGGCGCGGGCGGTATATGCATCGAGTTCATTGGAAGGTATCCTGCCGGTGAAGAGTACACGGCCGGCGACGCCCTCAGCCTTGGCAAGGCTCTTCATCTGCTCAAGCAAATCGCCGTTGCCGCAAACCACAAGCAGGCAACCATCAAGCCATTTCATGGCCGGTATCACCCACTCCAACCCTCTGCCGACGTTGACAGCACCTTGGTAAAGCAGCACGCGCCGGCCACTTACAAGGGGTTGCGGAACATCTGACGGATGCTCCGGCTTCTGCATCGAGGGGATATTGCGTACTACGCCCATAGCGATGCCGTAACGCGCCGAATAGTAATCGGCTATCGACTGGCATACGGTGTAACTGTACTTTAATCGCGGGAAGATGGCATCTTCTATCCTCTGCCAAATGGCTTTCACAAAGGGGCGGCCAACAAGCTCGGGAACCTCGGGGAACAACTCATGGGCATCGAAGACCAAAGGCCGGCCGCAAAGCAGAGAGGCGGCATAGTTGGCAGGCAGTGCGTCAGTGTCGTTGCATAACAAGGCATCCTTGCGGAGGAAAAGCAGCAGGAAAAACAAACGCACATTGTACTCTAAGTAAAACATGAAGCCGCGACGGGCAAGCATCACCATACGGCGAACGGCATACGGCCTCTTTACCGTCTCGCTACGCCCCTTGATGCAGCCTATCAAGACGACTTCATGGCCGGCATCCGACAGCGAAGCGCAAACCTTCGACACACGGCGGTCGGCGACAAGGTCGTTCGTGACGGAAACTACTATCCTTGCCATAGTTCAGTCGCGTGTAAGATCTGCGTTGTAGTGTAGCCCGCGGTTCTCGGTGCGCTGCATGGCATGCTTGGTTATTAGGTAGGCGA
>CAZWPW010000027.1:0-14611 GCA_964635525.1 uncultured Bacteroidaceae bacterium | reverse complement strand
CCGTCAAATTCTTCATCGGTTTCAAGCTGTATGACTTTGATGCCGTTTTCTTCCAACAGAAAGGTGATGTTGTTGATTGCATCCTCCCCGAGTCTCCAATCACGGCGCAGCCGGCCGGCGATTTCGCTCGCATCCTCAGGGGTAGAGACGATTCTGTCACTGTAATCCACGGTAAACAGATTGTCCATTTCCAAAAGATTCTCTATTTCGAGATACCGCTCTATCTCATCAAGTACTTTTTCCTTGATAGCCTTAAGGGAAGATACTTTGAGTTTGCTCTTTTTGCGGAACTCCATGCCGTCGAGAGACACGGTGTATGGCCGGAAGAAGAAATCCACACTTACATTCAACGCCTGTGACAGGGCAATCAGTGCGGTGCTGTCCGGCATCATCTTCCCGTTCTCGTACTTTGAAATGGACTGCTTGGACACTGCATTATTCATCCTTTCTCGCAGATTGTCCATAGAAAATCCACGCATCAGTCGTGCGCTTTTCAGCCTTTTTGCAAATACTTCGTTTACCATCACATCATATTTAGGTTACAAAAATGGTAATTTTAATCTAATTTGTAAACCAAGCAAGGCAAAATATTGCTTCTTTTTATGTTTCTCCGCTCAGTTGATTGCCACGGCTAACTTCTTTTTTACCATCCCGCCGCTTTGGTTGTAAGCCTCTATCATGATGACGTATATTCCCCGCCGCTGCACGTTGCCGTCGTCATCGGTGCCGTGCCAGAACAGGTTGCCGCTCTCGGCCAGCGTCTCACGTGTCATAGGCCTGGCTACCTCGCGCCCGTTGCTGTCGAATACCGACATGTTGAGCGTCCAGCCGCCCTCGCTCATGCTGTATTTGATGATTGCCGAATCATTGTTGCCGTCGCCGTTAGGGGTGAAGTAGTTCCTCTCAAGCTCAAAAGCGATGTCGTTGGCAGGGTCGGAAAGGTCAACCTCCTGCGAATTGGCGCGCCCGGGAGTGGCATAGCCGCATTCCGCCGTTGCGGGCAACCAGTTGTTGGGGTTGTTAGAGGCAAGGGCGGGGTTGATCTTCTCCCATGATATGCCTCTTGACGACTGTGCAGTGGACGGGTAGTAGTCGGGAGAAAAAATCACCAAGTCCAACGTGGCCGCCCCGGCATCGTAAAGGGCAAGCTTCCCGCCATCGTTGTTCAACACCGGCAAACTGCACTCAAACGCGTTCCACGGCTCGCAGGACCACAAACTGCATATCGTGGCCGTGTCAGAAGTGAAGGCAACATACGAATTAGGGACTATCAACCGGCTCTCGGTGCTAAGCCTGCAACTGCGGAGGGGAGAGCCATCCTCATCTACCGTCACAAGCGAAAGACCGTCGGCCTCTATGCAAAACGAGGTCACGTTGGCCAGTTCGACAAACTCCGACTGCCCGGTCGAGGCATTGAACAACACTTCATTGAACACCAAGCCCCCATCTGACGCATCTCGGGGAAGAGTCAATGTCACCGTCTCGGGAGCTACAACAAACTCGCCGTCAATCTGCAACAGGCCGTCAATGAGCAAATCCACCACGTCGTCAGAACCGAGCTCACTCTCGAAAACAATATAAGCGCACGCAGGCTCCGATATGTCAGAATATGCCGAAACGACGGCATTGCCGCCTTCGAGAACCTCGCACCAATCGTCATCAGCCACGCTAACCCAATCAAGAGGAACGGTGAAATGCAAGGCGAAAGTGTCAGGGGAAAGGATGCTGGCATAAACGAAAGAAGCACGCTCCTTCTCCTCGCAAAGCCCGCTGACGGAGTTCTCTCGGCCTGGAGTGCCGCCCGACTCATCGCAAGAGGCCGCCCAGTTAAGAGGCGTGTCGTTGATGTTGCTAACGTCAATGCGCTCAATCGAGAAACCTCCCTCCGACTTGAAAGCATCGCCGTAACGCTCATCGGTGTAATGGGTGTAGGCCAGAACATTGCCGGAATCATCGAAGATGTAGAGAGTGTTGCCTGTATTGGAAATCGTAGGGAAACGGGTCATGTCAATGCGTTGCAGCACGCCGGCCGCATCCCACTCGTCCTCAAGGCCGTACCTCGTCAAAACAATATACGACAACGGAGCTATCTCGCCCGACTCAATGGTGTAGTTGGTTGAACCGTAGCGCAACGTCCAACCCGACAAGTCGATAGCCGAGGCGGTGGCGTTGTACAACTCAATGTATTCAGCCTCGGGAAGCCCGGCCACGTTCGAAGGGTTGGCCATGACCTCGGAAATGACAATATCTCCATACGATAGCGTGCCAGAGGCATCCTGCCCGGCAGCATAGCTCACAGCGAATGAAAATGCCACAGCTGCAAATGCTTTGGGCAAGGCTTTGTTGCCAGGCATGCGAAATAAATAGTATTTTTGCAAAAACATTTGTCTCTGTGCATTTTGACCATCGTGCATAAAGATAAGAAAAATGATTCACCAAGGCAGAACAGCCGGAACTTAATATCTATAGCAAAATGAAAATAGCTGTTGTTGGAGCAAGCGGGGCAGTGGGGCAAGAACTGCTCAAGGTATTGGAAGAAAGAAATTTTCCCGTTGACGAAATACTATTGTTCGGCTCGAAAAGGAGTCAAGGAAGGTCATACGCATTCAAAGGACGAAGCTGCCAAGTCAAGCTCTTGCAGCACAACGACGATTTCAAGGGCGTAGACATAGCCTTCGTATCGGCAGGAGGAAGCACATCAATCGAATATGCCGAAACAATAACCAAGCATGGCGCAGTGATGATTGACAACTCAAGTGCCTTCCGAATGCATGACGATGTGCCGTTGGTAGTTCCCGAGGTCAATCCGCAAGATGCTTTCAATCACCCGAGGGGGATAATAGCAAACCCAAACTGCACAACAATACAAATGGTTGTCGCGCTCAACGCCATCGAAGCCCTGTCGCACATACAACGGGTGCACGTGGCAACCTACCAAGCAGCAAGCGGAGCGGGGGCAGCGGCAATGGAAGAACTCAACGAACAAACACGCCAAGCGCTCGCAGGAGAAAAAGTCAAAGCCGAAAAGTTCCAATATCAACTGGCGTTCAACCTGATTCCGCAAGTAGACGTCTTCACCGAAAACGGATACACGAAAGAGGAAATGAAGATGTTCAACGAAACACGCAAAATAATGCACTCCGACATCACCGTCAGCGCAACATGCGTGCGCGTGCCGGCACTCAGGGCGCACTCTGAAGCAATATGGGTCGAAACGCAACGCCCGCTAAGCATCGACGAGGTAAAGCAAGCCTTCGCAAACGCAAAAGGGATAGAACTCGTCGACGACACCGAAAACAAAACATACCCCATGCCGCTGCACGCAGCAGGTACTGACCCGGTGTACGTCGGAAGGATACGCAAAGACCTGGCAAACGAAAACGGAATATCGTTCTGGGCAGTAGCCGACCAAATAAGGAAAGGGGCTGCGCTCAATGCCGTGCAAATAGCCGAGTGCATCATAGCAAAGAAGAACTGAAACGGATGCAAGCCCCCACAAGAGGCAACATGACATGACCCCCGAGCAACCATAGACCGTAAAGAAAACATGCACCTGACGCTAAACCTGCCAGTAACCGACCCGACGTGGATATTCTTCATCGTCCTGTTGATTATACTCTTTGCGCCGCTGTTGCTCACCAGGCTCAAAATACCGCACATCATCGGGATGATACTCGCCGGAATAGCAATAGGCGAAAACGGCTTCAACATTCTCGAACGAGACAGCAGCTTCTTGCTCTTCGGCAAAGTGGGGATATACTACATCATGTTCCTCGCCGGACTCGAGATGAACATGTCAGACTTCAAGCAAAACAGGGGGAAAGCAGTCGCCCTCGGGTTGCTGGCATTCATAATACCAATAAGCATAGGGCTCGTCACAAACATTTACCTGCTCAAATACGGGCTGCTCACATCGATACTCCTCGCAAGCATGTACGCCTCGCACACGCTCGTGGCATACCCGATAGTAATACGCTACGGAATATCAAGGCAACGCAGCGTAAGCATAGCCGTCGGAGGAACAGCCGTCACCGACACGCTAACGCTAATGGTGCTGGCAGTCATAAGCGGAATGTTCAAAGGAGAAACAGCAGGAATGGCATGGCTGTGGCTCGTGCTGCGATTCACAATACTCGCCGCATGCATTCTCTACCTCTTCCCGCGCATCGGGAGATGGTTCTTCCGCCGCTTCGACGACAAGGTAATGCAATTCGTCTTCGTGCTCGCAATGGTGTTCCTCGGAAGCGGGCTCATGGAACTGATTGGAATGGAAGGTATACTCGGGGCATTCCTCGTCGGACTCGTCCTCAACCGCCTTATACCGAACATATCACCCCTGATGAGCCACCTCGAGTTCGTGGGAAACGCCCTCTTCATACCTTACTTCCTCATCGGAGTAGGCATGCTGATCAACCTTAAAGTTATCTTCGGAGGAGAAGGGAATGCACTCAAGGTGGCTGCCGTCATGATAAGCGTGGCGCTCATAGGAAAATGGATAGCATCATGGCTGACGCAGAAAATCTACCGCATGACGGCAACAGAACGGAAAATGATGTTCGGACTGAGCAACGCGCAGGCAGCTGCAACCCTCGCGGCAGTGCTCGTGGGATATGGAATAAAGATGCCTGACGGAGAAAGGCTGCTAAACGATGACGTGCTCAACGGGACGATAATACTCATACTCGTAACATGCATCGTAAGCTCGTTCGTAACCGAAATGGCATCGTCAAAAATGGTACAGCAACAAGCCGCAGAAGACGACAGCAACGACACAAAGCAAATCAACCGCAGGATACTGCTCCTGCTCTCAAACCCGGAAACGGTCGAAAACCTCACCGGAATGGCGCTCATGATGAAAGGAAAAAACAAAGAAGACAGCATCATGACGCTGCACGTCAACAATGACAGCGGAACCGGAAAGCACAACGCAAACAAAGGACGCAAACTCCTCGAAAAAGCCGCAAAGATAGCAGCTGCGGCAGGCATAAACATGGCAATGCAAAACAGGTACGACATAAACATCGCATCGGGGATAATACACACCATGAAAGAGAACGACATCACCGAAATCGTCATGGGACTGCACCAACGCGCTAACGTCGTCGACTCATTCTTCGGAAACGTCTTCTCGAGCCTGCTCAACGCCACAAATAAACAACTCGTCATAACAAAATGCACAATGCCGGTCAACACAATCAGGAGGATTGTGGTGGCAGTGCCCGACAAAGCCGAACACGAAAGCGGGTTCACAAGATGGATAGCAACAATCGAACGCATAAGCAAGCAAACAGGATGCCAAGTGCATTTCACAGCAACGAAAACAACGCTCGAACGCATAAAAGGGCTCGTCGCAAAACGACACAAGACGCTCCGCGCCGCATATAACGAACTCGACAGCTGGGACGACTTCCTCCTCCTCACCGGAAGGGTCAACGACGACCACATGCTCGTCGCCATAACATCACGCCAAGGAGGAATATCATACGACCCGAGGTTCGAAAAACTACCTGCACAACTCGTCAAGTACTTCGCATATTGCAGCTTCGCAGTAATAGTGCCTGAACAATTCGGGGAACACGACGTCGAAACAACAACATTCACCGAACCGATGTATGCAGCGGAAACGACGAGCTACACTAACCTCTGGAGGAAAGTCTACCGCTGGTTCACTAAAACATGAACATCATCAACAACAACGCAAGAGCATGAACAACCACTGGCTCCAAAGAACGCATTTGCTGCTCGGCGAACAACGCACCGGTGAACTGCAAGAAGCAAAAATACTCATAGCAGGCACAGGAGGAGTCGGCAGCTTCGCAGCTGAAATGCTCTGCCGGGCAGGGATAGGAACCATGGCAATAGTCGACAGCGATACGGTGAACCTGACAAACATAAACAGGCAAATACCCGCACTGCACTCGACAATAGGAAAACCCAAAGTCGAAGTCCTCGCGCAAAGGCTGCTCGACATAAACCCGGAACTCAACCTCAAAGCGCACGGCACATACCTCACTGACAGCACAACCGGACAACTGCTCGACGAAGGATTCGACTTCGTAATAGATGCAATCGACACCATAGCGCCCAAATGCGACTTGATTGTTGCCACCGCGCAACGCGGCATCAACATCATATCAAGCATGGGAGCCGGAGCGAAAACTGATCCGAGCGAGGTGAAAATCACCGACTTGTGGAAAACCGCCAACTGCGGGCTGGCAAAAGCGGTAAGGGCAGGACTAAGGAAAAGGGGATTCCGGGGCAAACTGCCCGTAGTCCACAGCAACGAAAAACCTGATGCCAAGGCAATCGTCATCGTCGACGAAAGGAACAAGAAATCAACCGCAGGGACAATAAGCTACATGCCGGCAATATTCGGGTGCTACCTGGCAGCATACGTCATCAAACACATCAGGAAATGATAAAACTCCAAAACATAACAAAGTCATTCGGCAACCTGCAAGTGCTCAAAGGCATAAACCTCGAAATAGCGAAAGGGGAAATAGCAAGCATAGTAGGGCCAAGCGGAGCAGGCAAAACGACGCTCCTGCAAATAATGGGAACACTCGACAGGCCCGACGGCGGCAAAGTGCTATACCAAGGCAACGACATCATGCAGATGAACGACGCGAAACTGTCGGCATTCAGGAACAAAAACATAGGATTCATATTCCAATACCACCAGCTCCTGCCAGAGTTCACGGCAATTGAAAACGTAATGATGCCGGCTCTCATCGCAGGAAACAAAATCAGCCAATGCCGCAGGCAAGCGCAAGAACTCCTCGAGTTTATGGGACTCGCACAAAGAACAAACCACAAGCCGGCAGAACTCTCGGGAGGCGAACAGCAACGAGTGGCAGTGGCAAGGGCGCTCATGAACAAACCGCAAGTAATCCTCGCCGACGAACCATCGGGAAGCCTCGACACTAAAAACAAAGACGAACTGCACGCCATATTCTTCAAACTGCGCAACGAAATGGGGCAAACATTCGTCATAGTCACGCACGACGAGAAACTCGCAAACAGCACCGACCGGACAATACGCATCAACGACGGGCGCGTCGAAGAATGAACAAACAAAACGACTAACCCGGAAAAGCACCGCACCACGCCGCAACCAAGCACCGCCTGAACCACCGCAAGGCGCAGCCTTGAACCGCCTGCACCGCGCCTGGTCCTCCCAAGCCTGCCACGCAATCTTTCTTCAGTTATAGTGCTGTCCTTCAGAGGATACCATGCAATCTTTCCGAGGGATAAACGCAATCCCGCTTTGCATGGCATGAAATCTTTATTTTTAGGGTAAAGATATGTGTTTGCACCGTAAAAATATATAATCTTACGGTAAAAACAAATAGACTTAACCTAAAAATAAAGATAGCATACAACCCAAGGCAACTTTGCATACTACCTTGGGGAAGATTGCATCCTGCCCGGGGATTATTCCATTTGCCCTAAGCTGGCTTTTCACCCCTTCCGGAGGGGTTTTCCCCTGCTTGCATTTCTTCCTTGGGCGGTGTGTTCCTCTGCTTTGGGCGGCTGCTCACTCTGTTGCGCGTTTGCCCTTTTGCATGTAATGCCGGCGTTCGGCTTGGCTGAACTTCTCTATCGCGTACCGCAGCGTGGTGCGCGGCATGGTGGCGGCGTGCTTGTCGAGGAAGGCCGTGAGGCGCGCTTTGTCCTTTTTCCCAGCTTCGCGCAGCATCCATCCGCAGGCTTTTCGTATGAGGTCGTGCTTGTCGGCAAGGAGGATTTCAGATAGTTGCAGGGCATCGTCAAGCTCGTTGTTGCGTATGAGCCAGAGGGTTGCGACGATGGCAATCCTCCTTTCCCACACTGACGTGCTGCGTGCCAAGGCGTAGAGCGGCGTGCGCTCTGGTTTGCTTGCCATGTGCCGGCCTGCTATGTAGGGTGCTGAGAGGTCTACCAAATCCCAGTTGTTTATGCTTCTCGTGTTGGACATGTAGAAATCGTACACCTCGTCCCTCTTTTCGGTGCTGCCGTGTTCGTATTGTTGCACCAGGATGAGCAGGGCGCACAAGCGTGTTTCGTGCACTGGAGAGCGGAGCAGGAGTGAAATGGCTTCGAAGGAGGCATCTCTATGGCGGCGCGCCACCTTGCGGTTTTCGGGCACGGTGACGCCGATGAAAGTGTCTCCCTCGCCGTACTGCCCTTTCCCCGTCTTGAAGAATCGGCTTAGTATTTCGACTTTCCCTGCATCGGCGGCTGCCGATAGCTCGGCTTCAATGATGCCCGCCTTCTCGTTTGCTTGCATGTGCCTTGGTTTGGTTTGCTGCTGAGGCAAATCTAATCAAAAAATGCGGCGGGCGGAAGTCTTTGTCGATTGCGGGAAACGATTTATCGCTATCTTCGTAGGCATAACAACCAAAAAGCGTATTATCATGAAACATGCTAATCTTTTGACGGCATTGACGGCCGTAATGTTAGCCTCTTGCGCGGGAACGTCGATCGGCGAGGCGACCATAGGCAAGCAGGACATTGCCATTGACGGCAAACGGATGACCCCGGAGGCTCTTTGGGCAATGGGGCGCATAGGCGAGGTGGCTGTCTCGCCCGACGGCCAGCAAATAGCTTACACGGTAACTTACTATAGCGTGGAGCAAAACAAAGGCAATTCGGAGATCTTCGTCATAGCCTCTGACGGCACTGCCAACAAGCAGCTCACCAGTACCCCGCAGCATGAGGGCGGCCTGGCGTGGATAAAAGCCGGCACGAAGATAGCTTTTGTGAGCGATTATGACGGGAGCAGCCAGGTCTATGAAATCAACCCCGACGGCACAGGGCGCAAGCGTTTGACTGATTTTGAGGGCGGCATAGAGGCTTTCTCTGTTTCTCCCGACGGGAAGAAGATGTTGTTTGTCTCCCAAGTGGCAGTTGTCGAGTCCACTGCCTCCAAGCATCCCGATTTGCCCAAGGCATCGGGGGTGATTGTAGATGACCTCATGTACAAGCATTGGGACGAGTGGAAAACGACGGCACCGCATCCTTTCGTGGCTGATTTCGATGGAGCAGCAATCTCCAACCCCAAGGACCTGCTTGAAGGTGAACCCTACGAATGCCCGATGAAGCCTTTCGGGGGCATAGAGCAGTTGGCATGGAGCCCTAATTCCGACAAGATAGCCTACACTTGCCGCAAGAAGACGGGACTTGAATATGCCGTTTCGACAAATTCCGACATCTATATCTACGATTTGGAGAGCGGTGAAACCGTCAACATTACGCAGGACAACAAGGGATATGATATGAACCCGCAGTATTCGCCCGACGGGAGGTACATTGCTTGGCAGAGCATGGAACGCGACGGGTATGAGGCCGACTTGAACCGCCTTATGGTCATGGATCTTGCAACGGGCGAGAAGACTTTCTTGAGCAAGGATTTCGAGTCGAACGTCGATGCTTTCAAGTGGAGTGCCGACGGTTCTGGCATATATTTCCTTGGTGTGTGGCATGGCGAGTCGCAAATCTACCGTATATGCGTGGGAGATGGCAGCGGGCTTGAAAAGCTCACGAGCGGATTGCACGACTATGCGTCGGTTGACGTGGCCGGTGACAAGATAATAGCCAAGAGGCATTCGATGAGCTGCCCAGACGACATATATTCGGTTGACGGCAACGGCAATGCCACGCAGCTGACGTTCGAGAACAAGCATATCCTTGACCAGATAGAAATGGGTGCGGTCGAGCAACGCTGGATAACAACCTCTGACGGCAAGCAAATGCTCACTTGGGTTGTCCTGCCTCCGGGTTTCAATGCGTCGAAGTCATACTCGGCATTGCTATATTGCGAAGGCGGGCCTCAAACGCCGTTGAGCCAGTTCTGGAGCTACAGGTGGAACTTGCAAATCATGGCGGCGCACGGTTATGTCGTCGTCGCGCCGTGCCGCAGGGGGATGCCTGGCTTCGGCATTGAATGGAACGAGCAGATCAGCGGGGACTATGGCGGGCAGTGCATGAGAGACTATCTCGCGGCTATAGATGCCTTGTCGCAAGAGCCGTTCATTGATTCCTCTCGCCTCGGGTGCGTGGGGGCAAGTTTCGGGGGATACTCGGTTTATTGGCTTGCCGGGAATCATGACGGGCGTTTCAAGGCGTTCATAGCGCATGACGGGATATTCAACATGGAGATGCAATACCTTGAAACCGAAGAAAAGTGGTTCGCCAATTGGGACATGGGCGGCCCGTTTTGGGACACGGGCAACGCGGTGGCCATGCGCACGTTTGCCAACTCGCCGCACAGGTTCGTCGACAAGTGGGACACTCCGATATTGTGCATCCACGGCGAAAAGGACTACCGCATCCTTGCCAATCAAGCGATGGCAGCCTTTGATGCTGCTATAATGCGTGGCGTGCCTGCCAAGCTGCTCATCTTCCCTGACGAGAACCATTGGGTGCTCAAGCCGCAAAACGGGATACTGTGGCAACGCACATTCTTTGAATGGCTTGCCAAGTGGCTGCAAGAATGAAGAGCTTTCTCCCGTGAGGCAGGGGACTGGCACCCCTGCCTTTAGCAAAATAGCCGGGTTAGGCGAACCAGAAATCAACCATAGCCGGGCGACGGAAAACAAAAGGGTGACCAATTCACATTGGCCACCCTTCTATGAGAAAACTAAAAAACTAAACTAAAATCGCATTGCCGGTACACTTTCACTAAAGTTATCACAAGCAATACTGAAAGTATGAATTACATATCCACCCTTTGTCGTTATGACTGTTTTTGCGTGCAAAAGTTTAATCGCCGGGATAGAAATTTCATCATTTAACATAGTTTTAGTTAAAAGCGAAGTCTGATGCCATGAATTTCTTTCCCATATATAATAATTGCGATGCTTTCGTTGTGTTTAATTTGTAAAAGAAATGTGTGTAAAAACCTGTATGAGCAAGAAAATAATGTTCAAAAAATCTGCACATGCATGTATTTTATGAGCTTTCAGTGTGCGACGTGAAAAAGTTTTGGTAATGTTTGGTGTTTTGCGGATTGTATTTATATTTGCCAGTGTTAATACATGATGCGGTGGCGTTGTGTTTAGCACCATTTTTTAATATTTCCCTTTTCTGTTTATAATGGCATCTTCTTAAGGCGGATGCCATTTATTCTTTTCAAGATTTGCAAAGGGATGCCGGTTGTGCGGCGGGTAGGCAAGATTCAGTGCGTGGAGTCAATAGTTGAACTTAATCCGTTGGCCTCTTGCTTGTTCATTGAAGCGCCCGTTGTCGTAGACAAGTTGCCCGTTGACAAAGGTTTTAATGACTTTGTAGTCGAAAGTGTTGCCCTCGAGTGGCGACCATCCGCATTTGCTTACTATGTCCTGTTTGCTGAGCGTCCATTGCTCTGGTGCGAGCAGGACGAGGTCGGCGTGGTAGCCTTGGCGTATGTATCCCCTTTTGTCGATTCTGAAGAGCTTTGCTGGCGCGTGGCACATCTTTTCTGCTACTTCTGCCGCGCTGAGCACTCCTTGTTTGGCAAGTGTGAGCATGGCGACGAGGGAAAATTGCAGCATTGGTATCCCTGATGAGGCTTGCAATGCTCCCCCTTGTTTTTCGGAGAGCAGGTGCGGGGCATGGTCGGTCGCGATGGTATCAATCTTTCCGTTTCTAAGTGCCTCCCTTAATGCTTGCCTGTCGGAAAACGACTTTATTGACGGGTTGCATTTGATCAGTGCGCCGAGAGTTTCGTAGCCATCGCTTGTGAAAAGCAAGTGTGGCAAGCATGCTTCTGCGGTTATTCGTTTGTTTTCTATGTCGTTGCTTTCAAAGAGCGACAACTCGCGTTCGGTGCTCAAGTGCAGCACGTGCAGGCGTGCTCCGGTTTTGTTTGCCAGGCCTACTGCTTTGGCAGTGGAACGATAGCAGGCTTCTTCGTTCCTGATGAGTGGATGGCAGTCAATAGGAACGTCGTTGCCGAACTTGGCACGATAGTCTGCTGCTGCGCGTGAAATTATTGTTTGGTCTTCGCAATGCGCTGCTATAAGCATGCCATCGCTGCATTCAAAGATATCTTGCAGTGCGGTATCATTGTCGACAAGCATGCCGCCTGTGCTTGAACCCATGAACAGTTTGATGCCGCAAACAGCTTTTTTGTCGATTTGCCGGAGCAGGCGTGCGTTGTTTGTAGTTGCCCCGAAGTAGTAGGAGTAGTTGACCAAGCTGTGCGTAGAGGCGTAGGCGTATTTTGCTTCTAATGCGTCGATGGTTGTCGTTGCTGGAATGGTGTTAGGCATGTCCATGAACGAGGTCACGCCTCCCGCTGCCGCCGCCCTTGATTCGCTCTCTGTGTCTGCCTTGTTCGTAAGGCCGGGGTCGCGGAAATGCACGTGTTCGTCGATTACTCCGGGGAAAAGCAACATCCCCCTGGCATCTATTTCGTTGTCGGCATGTGCATCTGCTGCCTCGTGAGTGATGATTTCTATTATGCCGTCGTCAATTATTACATCTCCCGTGAATACTTTGCCGTCATTGACGATGCTTGCCCTCCTTATGATTGTGCTGTTCATTTGCGTTTGTACTTCTTGAACCAGCTGCCTACTTTCAGGCTGATGACGCCGAGC
The DNA here is from genome assembly GCA_964635525.1 of uncultured Bacteroidaceae bacterium. Lineage (GTDB taxonomy): Bacteria > Bacteroidota > Bacteroidia > Bacteroidales > Bacteroidaceae > Avibacteroides. Next base: position 2,051 of record CAZWPW010000027.1, on the reverse strand, counting down.
AGTGCTTCCCCGAATATATCCCCGCTCATTTTTGACGTTCCCAAGCGGCGGTTGATAAATATGACGGGCACCTCGGTTATCTTGAATCCGTATTTGTAGGTGGTGAATTTCATTTCGATTTGGAAGGCGTATCCCTTAAAGCGGATTTTGTCGAGGTCAATGGTTTCAAGCACTTTGTTGCGGTAGCATTTGAATCCGGCAGTAGTGTCTTTGACTGGCATCCCGGTGATGAGGCGCACATATATTGATGCGAAATATGACATCATCACGCGTCCCAAGGGCCAATTGACCACATTTGCGCCGGTGATGTACCTTGATCCAATGGCCAAGTCGGCTCCTTCGTAGGCGCATGCCTCGTAGAGCCTTGGCAAGTCAGCTGGGTTGTGCGAGAAGTCGGCATCCATTTCGAATATGTACTCATATCCGTGTGCAAGCCCCCATTTGAAGCCTTCGATGTAGGCAGTGCCAAGGCCGAGCTTGCCTTTGCGTTCAATCATGAACAGGCTTCCATCGAATTCCCCTTGCAGACGTTTCACTATGTTGGCTGTCCCGTCGGGTGAGTTGTCCTCGACCACGAGGATGTGGAATTCCTTTGGAAGAGAGAAAACAGCGCGCACGATGTCTTCTATGTTCTCCTTTTCGTTGTAAGTCGGTATTATCACGACACTGTCAACCTTGCCCATGTCAGGAATGTTGTTTTTGAAACGTCATGCAATGGCAAAAATAATATTATTATCGAGAATCGTGCATTATGGCGTTTATGTAGGCATTTTTTATTTTCCAAAATGGCTGCATGGCGCGCAAGTGCAGCCATTTTGCATTAAAAACACCGCCAATGTGTCAAGAGGCGGTGCCATTATGCATTGTTGCTTTTATTTGCACTGAGGGTCATTCGATGTTGGCTGCGATAGACTTTGCTATGCTTTCCATTTCGTTTGTTGTGAGCGACAGCTTGGGTTTGGAGAAGGAAATGTCGCTTTCCTTGTTCATCGGAATCAGGTGTATGTGTGCATGCGGAACCTCAAGTCCGATGACTGTGACCCCTATCCTGATGCACGGAACGGCCTTCGAGATTGCTTTGGCAACCTTTTTCGCGAAGATCATCATTTCACCAAGATCTTCGTCTCCGATATCGAATATATAATCGGTTTCTTTTTTTGGAACTACAAGCGTATGCCCCTTTTGCAGCGGGTTGATGTCAAGGAATGCGTAGAATTTGTCATCCTCTGCAACCTTGTAGCTTGGTATTTCCCCTGCTATGATTTTACTGAAAACAGATGCCATACAGTTAATGTTTATTGTTTTGTATATGCGCGTGCTTTGTGCTGCCGTAAGGTTTAGAATGATATGTTGGCGATTTCGAATGTTACGGTTCCTTGGGGAACTTTTATCTCTGCCACGTCGCCAACTTTTTTGCCAAGCAGGCCTTGCGCTATAGGGGTGTTGACTGATATTTTCCCTTGTTTGAGGTCGGCTTCGCTTTCGCTGACGATGGTGTATGTCATCTTGGCCCCGTTTTTGGCATTCTTGAGTTCCACCTTGCTCAAGATTTGCACGGTGTCTGCCGAGAGCTTTGATTCATCGATTATTTTTGCCGAGGCGATGACTTCTTTCAATTGTGCTATTTTCATTTCCAGCATGCCCTGCGCTTCTTTTGCTGCATCGTATTCGGCGTTTTCTGACAAGTCGCCTTTATCGCGCGCATCGGCAATCTGCCTTGATATTTCGAGGCGTTGTACAGTTTCCATGTGTTTCAGCTCTGCGAGCAGCTTCTTGTAGCCTTCTTCCGACATGTAAGCCATAAGATTTCCTCCTTTGTGTTTTTATGTTTTACCCATGAATGCGAAAAAAAGAATTCCGGCCTTTGCTGGCCAGAACCTGTCATTCCACCTTGTTTTACGCAAAGATATGGATTAATTTCGCTTTGGCAAGACTTTGAACATTTTTTATACTTTAGAGGCTGAGTCTGCCAACAAGCAGCGGAGATTGGCAACCCTTGGCGAGTTGACAAAAAGATATACAACCCAAGGGCGGCTTGGGTTGTATGTTTT
>CAZWPW010000026.1:0-14736 GCA_964635525.1 uncultured Bacteroidaceae bacterium | reverse complement strand
CCAAGCTAACAGCCTTGCCTGCAATGTTTTCGGATGCCGGTACGTGCAGTCGCCTTCGAACATCGGGCCCAGCCGCATCCGCAACCTTTTGGCTGACGAGGCCTCAGGCGACTATTTGTTGTTCATTGATTCCGACACGATGCCTGTCGGCGGAGATTTCATCTCGTCGTATGCGGCAAACCTGGTCGATGGCGGAGTAGTTTACGGCGGTTGCCGGTACAAGCCTATGGAGGAGTTCGCCATGTCGCCTCTGCGCCACAAGTACGGGGTCAGGGTAGAGTCCAAGCCTGCCGCGAGGCGCTCGGCATCACCTTATTCAGGTTTCGGAGGGGTGAATTTCTGCGCTCACCGCAGTGTCTTCGGCAAGGTGCGATTCGACGAGGCGATGCATTTCGGGTACGAGGATGCATGTTTCGGCCTTTTGCTCTCCGAGGCGCGAATTCCGGTCAGGTACATCGACAACCCCGTTTGGCATTTGTGCCGTGACACCAGCGAAAGCTATTTGCGCAAGACGCGCCGCTCGGTTCGCAATGTCTCGTTCCATATCGAGCGGATGAAACAGCAGGTCAAGCTATTGCGCTGCTATTCACTGCTTCGCGCCGCCGGACTATCCAGACCCTTGGCCTCAGTGTTCGGGAAAGTTCGTGGCAGAGTGGAAGCTAATTTGCTGGGGCCGAACCCTTCGCTGTTGCTTTTCGCCTTCTACAAGTTAGGATACCTGTGTTCGTTGGAGAGCGGAGGGCGTGATGACGCCAGCAACGGCGGGCAATAATAAAATTATTGACATGAAAGATTTCGTTATATCAGGCGCGCAGGCCGAGACCGCAATACTCATTGGCCTTGCAACCCGCGAGCAGGACGAGTTGAGGACCAAGGAATACCTTGACGAGCTTGAGTTCCTTGCGCAGACGGCCGGTGCGGTCGTCGTGAAGCGTTTTGTCCAGAAGTTAGACGCCCCGCTTTCGGCGACTTACGTCGGCACGGGCAAATTGCAGGAGCTGCGCGCTTTTGTCGAATCGGAGGCCGAGCAGGAGCGTCCCGTGGGCATGGCTATCTTCGATGATGAGCTTTCTGCCAAGCAGATAAGGAACATCGAGGCTGAGCTCAAGATAAAGATACTTGACCGCACGTCGCTCATCCTCGACATCTTCGCCATGCGCGCGCAGACCGCCAATGCCAAGACGCAGGTCGAGCTGGCGCAGTACAAGTACATGTTGCCGCGCCTGACGCGGTTGTGGACCCACCTCGAAAGGCAGGCCGGCGGCTCGGGCGGAGGCCGGGGCGGTTCTGTGGGGCTGCGCGGCCCTGGCGAGACGCAGCTTGAGATGGACCGCCGCATAATACTTCACCGCATGTCGCTGCTAAAGAGCCGCCTTGCCGAGATTGAGAAGCAGAAGAACACTCAGCGCAAGGGGCGCGGCCGCCTTATCCGCGTGGCGTTGGTAGGGTACACTAACGTTGGGAAGTCGACCCTGATGAACCTTGTTGCCAAGAGCGACGTGTTTGCCGAGAACAAGCTGTTTGCCACCCTCGACACTACGGTAAGGAAGGTGATAATCGGCAACTTGCCTTTCCTGCTCTCTGACACTGTGGGGTTTATCCGCAAGCTGCCGACCGGCCTTGTCGAGTCGTTCAAGTCGACGTTGGATGAAGTGCGCGAAGCCGATTTGCTGTTGCATGTGGTCGACGTGTCGCATCCCGATTTCGAGGAGCAGATCAGCGTCGTCGAGAAGACCCTTGCCGACATTGGTGCGGGCGGCAAGCCGGTGCTGATGGTTTTCAACAAGATTGATGCCTACACCTACGTGCGCAAGGATGACGATGACCTGACGCCGCGCACGCGTGAGAACATCTCTCTTGGCGAGTTGAAGTCAACGTGGATGGCGAAACTTGCCGATGGGTGCATCTTCATTTCGGCAACGCGCAAGTTGAACATCGACGAGTTCAAGCGCAGGCTGTATGAAGAAGTCAAGGGGCTGCATGTGCAGAAGTATCCCCACAACGACTTCCTTTATCCTGTTGATGACATTTCGGAGTTCTGATTCTTTGGCGGCCGTGCCGTCATGGTTCCCAGCTGCCATTTGAATACAAAGCCCCCTCCGGCTGCGGCAATCCTGCAAGCCGGAGGGGGTTGTCATTTGCCTCTGCGGGCGTGGTCAGCGCAGGTCGATTGCGTAGTATGCGCGCCGTCCTGAGGGATATACACCTACGATGAACAGCACTTTGTCGTCGGTCGACTGCGTTGCTTTTATCACTTCGTCAAGGTTCTTTTCGGAGTTGATAGCCTTGTCGTTTGCTTTCAGGATTATGAATCCTTCCTGCACTCCTTCGTTGCGCAGTTTTCCGTTGGAGAGTTTTTCTATTTCCAGGCCTCCTTTGATTTTGAGCCTTGCCTTGGTGTCTTTGTCTACCTCTTTGAACTTTGCACCGAGCAAATTCGATGTGTTTTTCTCTCCTGTTCCGCTGACTTCTTCATTTATTTTCAGTTTGGCTTTGATAGCCATTTCTTTTCCTTCGCGGTTGATTTTTATGGTGACTTCGGTGTCTGGTTTTGTTTGCGCCACCATTTCCTGCAATTCTGCCATTGAGTCGATTTTCTTGTCGTTGAAACCTGTTATGACATCGTTTGGCCTTATGCCTGATTCTTTTGCTGCGCTTGCTTCGGCGACTTCAGCGACGTATACTCCGTAGTTGATGGCGAGTCCTTTTTCTTTTGCTATTTCCGCATTGTTGTCGCCTCCCACTATTCCGAGATATGCTCGTTGCACGGTCCCGTATTTCTTCAGGTCAACCACTACCGCTTTGACGAGGTTTGTCGGTATTGCGAATCCGTATCCCGAGTACACTCCTGTGGGCGAGTATATTGCTGCGTTTATACCAACGAGTTCTCCTTTGGTGTTGACGAGCGCTCCTCCGCTGTTGCCCCGGTTCACTGCGGCGTCAGTTTGTATGAACGATTCTACGCTGCCTTGGTTACTGCTGTATATGTTCAGGTTCCTGGCTTTTGCGCTGACAATGCCGGCTGTTACTGTTGACGAGAGGTTGAACGGGTTTCCCACGGCGAGCACCCATTCTCCCACTTTGAGATTGTCGGAGTTGCTCAGTGTTAGGTATGGCGCGTTGTCGACTTCTATTTTGAGCAGTGCGATGTCGGTTGTCGGGTCGCTACCTACGAGGCGCGCCTTGAATTCCCTTTTGTCATTGAGTGTGATGTTTATTTCGTCAGCTCCCTCGATGACGTGGTTGTTAGTGACGATGTATCCGTCTTGCGAGATTATCACCCCTGATCCCATTCCTACTCGTGGTTGCGTTTCGACCTTTTTCTGCCTTCCTTGCCCGTCTCCGAAGAAGAAGTCGAAGAAGTCGGGCATTTCCTGCACGTATTGTGTTTTCGAGAACTGCACTGATTTGATATGCACCACTGCATGGATGGTTTTTTCGGCTGCATAGGTCAGGTCTACTGGCCCGGTTGTCGTGTTGTCATGCGTGTCGTTTATGAGCGTTGCGTTTTTGAATTCGCTGCTGAATTCATCAGCCCATTGCTCGGTTTGGAGCTTGTTGTGGCTCATTTTGTAGGCTGTTGCCCCTCCTACTGCTGCTGCAATTGCTACTAAGCACAGTGCCGCGAATAGTTTGATAAGGTTCTTTTTCATGATTATCTGTAGTTAAACTGTTAATTTTTTGCTTGTCGTTCTGTTGTTGTACTGTGAAAATAAGCCTTTTGTTGTGCATTTCCGCCTATTCATTGTTGTTTTTTGGTAGATTTAGTAAAAGCCGCTCATGATTAACTATGGTTAACTTGGCTTGTGCCGTTTTTTGCATTCGTTTGTTTGGTCTGTTGCCAAGCGGCGTAGCATTTGTTAAGAAACCGGGGGCGCATAATCCTTAAACTTCCAGCATTGCCATGCGGGGTTTGGTTCTGTGCATTATCATATAGCAAATGCAGCAGGTTTGGGTGTACCTGCTGCATTGTATCCTTGTTGCCGGAGTGTTGCGCGTTGTTTACCTGCCGAGCGTTATTGATGACACTTCGAGTTTATTGCCTGACTTGACAATGCGTGCATATTGCGGTGTCAGGTTGTTTCTCACTGATACGACTTCGCTGTCGCTGGTGGTGATGGTGACTGGCACGATTACCACTTCCTCAACCAAGTCTTCAGGCACTTCTCCCGTGACGCTGTCGCGTCCATTGCTTATGGCATCGTCGATAAGCGATGTTATGTTTTCAAAGACGTATGTGTTCGTGCTTGTGTCGAGCGTTGTTGTGAATGTCGTGTAGCTGTCGGGCAATGATTTGTTCCTGAAGAAGCTGTATACCTCGCTTTTCCTGACGAGCAGCACTTCTTCTGGTTTGCTCATGTTCACTTCGTTGTCTTCGCGTTGGTTGTATGCTTGCAGTGTTAGCCGTGTTTGTATTATGGTGTCGTTTGACATTGTGTTGGCTATTTTCCCCACCGGCAGTTCGAGCATGGTGAATATGCCTGCCGGCGATTTCAGGTATGTGTTCTCCGTGTCGTTGAGGATTTCGTCGTTCATGACGTTCTTGAACGTGTTGACTTGGTATACCTCTCTGGTTGAGTTGAAGCTTGTGCTGTATATTGCTATTGAGTCTTCGTCGGTGTAGCCTTCTTGTTGGCGTTTTATCGGATACACGCCTGAGCTGTCAACATACATTGTGAAGTTGATGCTCAGTGCCGTTGTGGTGCCATATATTATTGTCCCGTCGCCGCTGGTTGGTTTGAGGTACAATCCGTTCATGACGTATTCGTTGAATGCCGTGGCGTTGGTGAAGTATTCCGGGTGCTGGTAGTTGAGGTTCATTATTTCTTGCCCTATCTCGCTTGGCACAACTACGTAGAGGTATCTGTCGTCCGTTCTTTCATCAACGTCGATGTATGTGTTGGCGGCGGTGTATGTCACTTTGCCCAGCAATCCGTTTTCGGGGTCGTAGAACCCTTCGGCTTCAGGATCCATTGACGTAATCATGTCGCTTGTTATGCCTTTGATGAGTTCGTATACTTCGACTTGGCACGGGTTCACCGAATCTCCGAAGAAAGATTCATAGCTCATGCTCACGTAGCATGACACGTCTTTGAATTCGTAGATTGTTTTTCCTGTCGTTTCGTCGTATCCGATGGAGTCTTTTAGTATTTGGTCGAAATCAAAGGTGAAATTGTTTTGGCAGTATAATTGTGTAATGAAGGAGCATTCGAGGTCGCCGAACATATCGTCCTTATACCTGCCGAGGTATGCTATTGTGCTGTTCGTGTACATTGAGTCTTCATCAACGATGAAGTTCTCCACAACGTCGATTGAGAATGTTTGCCCCTTTGAGTTGACTACGTCTTCATCCGCAATCAGGTTTAGCCCTAAGCTTTCAGTGTTGTCATCGCAGCCTGCCGTGAACATTAATGCTGCTGCGGCCAATGTTGCCAGGAGTTTCCTCATCTTTGTGTTGGTTGTTTTATGAGTTTGCCACTGTGTCGTAGAGTTCGTTGCATTGTTCTGCAAAATTGTCTTGCCCGTTGTGCTGCAATATTGGAATGCCACGCGAGGAGGCATGTTCCAGCAGGGCTTTGTCGATGTTGTCCCCGTGTGCTATTATGCCGTCGGAATAGTCGATAGCTAATTTCATGAGCTCGTTGCAGTTGATGTTGTTGCTGTCGATGTTCAAGTCATTAAGGTCTATTCCTCTTACCAATGCTTTTTCGGGAAGTTTGTTTGGCAGTTTGCCTTCGAATTGGTTGTCGAAGAGCGACAGTATTATCTTCGAAGTCCTGAATGACGGTTCGTCGTTGTATGCTTTCTTGATGTAGAGCGGGACGAGCGACGATATCCATCCTTGGCAGTGTATGACATCTGGGCACCAGCGCAGTTTTTTGACTGTTTCGAGTGCTCCTCTTGCGAAGAAGATGATGCGCTCGTCGTTGTCCTCGCAATTCTCCTTGTAGGCATCGGCCGAGGGCGTATGCAGGAAGTAGTCGTCGTTGTCGATGAAGTAGACTTGCATCCTTGCCGGTTGGATTGATGCTACTTTGATGATGAGAATGTGGTCGGTGTCGTCAATGATTATGTTCATTCCCGAAAGGCGTATTACTTCGTGCAGTTGGTTGCGCCTTTCATTGATGTTGCCCCATTTGGGCATGAAAGTCCTTATTTCTTTTCCCGATTCTTGAATCTTTTGCGGAAGTTCCCTTCCGAAAGTTGACATTTCGTTTTTTGGCAAATAAGGAGTGATTTCTTGTGAGATGAACAAAATCTTGTTTGCTTTCGGCATAACTCGCAACTTCTTAATATTGTAAACTTCGCAAAGTTAAGAAAAAAAGGTTATGGCTGTAACCCCGCCTTTCTTATTTAACTTACTTTAGGCACATGCCGCCTGCATGGTTTTGCATGCGCTTAGCCTGTTGCCGGTGCGCCCCTACTACTTTGCAGTGTTGCAGAAATGGCAGAGATGCTTGTTTATTTCCCCTCATGGCAAGGAGGTGTTTGCCATGAGGGGCATTGGCTGTTGCAATGCGTTGCGGGATAATGCTTTTGCTGGTGATGTATGGTCAGATTGACAATTCCTTAAGCACGCTGACGAGTTCCCGGTCAATCGGCTTGTCATTTTTGATTGCCTTTGTGAAAGGCACGTACACTACTTGGTCACGCTCTATGCCAATCATGACGTTCCTTTGCCCCTCGAGCAGAGCCTCTATGCTTGCCGCCCCGAGTCGGCTTGCGAGAATCCGGTCGTTTGCCGTCGGGCTTCCTCCTCGTTGCAGGTGTCCGAGTATAGTCACCCTGACATCATATTGCGGGTATTCGTTTTTCACACGTTGTGCATAGTGCATTGCCCCTCCTGTGAGTTCGCTTTCAGCTACGATTACTATGCTGCTATTCTTTGATTTCCTGAATCCGTTTTTGATGAATTCCTCCAATTGGTCGAACTCAGTTTCGAACTCGGGGATGATGGCAGCCTCTGCGCCCGACGCTATCGCCCCGTTGAGCGCGAGGAAACCCGCGTCGCGCCCCATTACTTCGATGAAGAACAGACGTTCGTGCGATGATGCCGTGTCGCGTATCTTGTCCACGCATTCCATTATCGTGTTCAATGCCGTGTCGTAGCCTATTGTCGTGTCAGTTCCGTAGAGGTCGTTGTCTATTGTCCCTGGCAGGCCGATGCATGTGAAGTCATATTCTTGGGCGAAGATCCTTGCTCCTGTGAGCGACCCGTCCCCGCCTATGACGATGAGCGCGTCAATGCCATGCGCCTTCATGTTTTCATAGGCTATCTTCCGGCCTTCGGGAGTCATGAATTCCTTGCACCTTGCTGTCTTGAGGATTGTCCCCCCGCGTTGCACGATGTTGCTTACGTCCTCGTTTTTGAATTCTTTGATTTCGTTTGTCACCAAGCCTCTGTATCCCCTGTAGATGCCTTTGACTTTAAGTCCATTGTATATTGCCGAGCGTGTGACGGCGCGGATAGCCGCATTCATTCCCGGGGCATCTCCTCCGGAGGTCAGAATGCCGATGCAATTGATTTTTCCCATTCCAGTTACCTTTCTGTTTGTTTTTGTTTCAGGTTGTCAATGCAAATATATGGAATGTCCCGGCCATGCCGGTCATTTTTAGTTTCTTTATCCTTTCAACAAGTCTTCTATTCTTTTCTTAACTTTTTCCATCAGCCACTTTGGTGTTGATGTCGCGCCGCATATCCCTATCGAGGCGCATCCTTGCAGCATGGCTGCGCTGATTTCGTTATCATCCTCGATGAGTATGGTGTTTTTGTTGACTTTCATGCACTCGTCGCAAAGCATTTTCCCGTTTGAGCTTTTCTTTCCGCTGACGAAAATTATCATGTCGTGCGACAGTGCGAACTGCCTTATGTCGTGCATGCGGTTTGACACTTGGCGGCATATTGTGTCGAACGACTTGAACGTCGCCCCAGTTTTCAACCGTTGCTTGATATGGGCTGTTGCCGCATTGAACCCCTCGAGCGGCATTGTGGTTTGCGAAAAGAGGCTGATATCGTTGCTGAAGTCGAGCTTGTCGGCCTCTGCGGTCGATTCGATGACTATCGCCTCGCCGTTCGTTTGCCCCACCAGACCCATTACTTCTGCATGCCCGCGCTTTCCGTAGATTACCGTTTGCCGTTTCCTGCCGTCGCCTCTCTCGCCGCTTTCCTGCTTGATGCGTTTTTGCAATTTCAAGACTACAGGGCATGTGGCATCAATGATTTCTATGTTGTTAGCTTTTGCAATCTCGTACGTCGAAGGCGGTTCGCCGTGAGCCCGCAAGAGCACCTTCACGCCGCGCAGTTGCGCAAACTGCCCGTGGTCGATGGTGATTAGCCCCATTTCCTTGAGCCTGTCCATCTCCTTGCTGTTGTGGACTATGTCGCCGAGACAATACAGCTTCCCGTCCTTTTGCAGCTCCTCCTCTGCCTTCTTTATTGCTGCCGTTACCCCGAAGCAGAATCCCGAGCAGCTGTCTATGTCAATCTTTATTTTCATCGTCGTAGCCAGCAACTTTTGCGAATAGGTTGAACAGATATTCATCTTGTTCTTCAATGGTCATATTGCTGTTGTCTATGGCGATGGCGTCGTCGGCTTTCCTGAGCGGGCTCGTTTGCCTTGTTTGGTCGATGCGGTCGCGTTGGCGGATGTTGCCGGCCACTTCATCCAAGCTGGTGTCGATGCCCTTGCTTTTCATTTCATCATAGCGGCGTTTTGCACGTGTCATGTCATCTGCCGTGACGAATATCTTCAATTCCGCATCCGGGAAGACGGTAGTGCCGATGTCCCGCCCGTCCATGACGACACCTTTACCTGCGCCGAGTTTCTGCTGTTGCTTGACAAGAGCCTCGCGCACGAAGGGGATGGCGCTCACATGGCTTACGTTTGCCGACACATCCATGCTGCGGATGGCCTCCTCTACATTCTCGCCGTTGAGAAAGGTGGCACGCGCGCCCGCTGCGCCGGGCTTGAAAGAAATGTCCATGCCGTCTATTTCAGCGCGCAGGCGTTCAAGATCCACTTCGCCGTCAGGCGAAATGAGTCCCTGCCTGAGGCAATGCAGCGTGACCGCCCTGTACATCGCACCCGTGTCAATATATGTGTATCCTGCTCGCTTGGCGAGGTTTTTCGCCATGGTACTTTTGCCGCATGACGAAAGTCCGTCAATGGCTATTGTGATTTTTTTCATGATTGTAATTGCAATGGTGTGAGGCAAAGGTAGGCATTTTTGCATAACGCCGCCCCATGCCGCTGGAAATAGTCGCGCATGCCGCCAATGCTGTTTTTGTCCTTCCTGAAGAGGCGTTTGTCAGAATGATGTTGAAAGGTTGAACATGAATGACGAGGCCGCCACGTGGTAACGGGCATAGGAACCGCTGATCCGGAACCTCTTGATTTGCACTCCCGCCCCGCAGGTGATGCCTGCCCAGTATGTTGAGCCGTTGACTTTCATGTCAGAGGCCACCTTGCAGTTGTAGCCTATGGCTGCGTATAAGTTTTGGGTCGGCATGAAGTCAAGCCCGAAGACGAACTTGTTGATGAGTTTCGTGAAAAACTTTTGTTCCGTCCCGTTAGCTTCGCTGACGGCCGAATTCTTCCATGTGTGCAGTTCCTGCATGGTGACAGAAATCCTGATTGGCGCGTGCGCAAGCCTTTTGCTTACACCGATGAGGAGGTTTGCCGGGAGTTTTTCCCTCGTCCCGCCGGTGTAGTGCTTGAGTTGCGCCCCGAGGTTGCGCGCCACTATAGAAAACGAGAAGTCTGTCCTTTGCTTATAGTAGTTAAGGCCGAAGTCGAACCCCAAGCCCAACGAATAGTAGCTGTCATAGTTCGAGTAGAGGAACTTGCCCGTCACGCCGCCGCTCCAATAGTCGTTGAACTCGTAGGAGAACGTTCCTGAAAATGCCATGTCCTTAGCTCCGAACTCGCCCGTTATGTTGCCATATTCATCAGCGCGGGTCATCTTCCCGTAACCCAAGAACTCGGCATTGACCGACCATCCGAGCCTGTCGTTGATGAAGCTTGAATAGCTAGCCGCGCCGATGTTCACGCCCTCGATGTAATGCATGTAGGTGAGAGAGATGTTGCGTTGTGCCACGCACGGCAGCAGAGCGGGGTTCTGGCTTGCCATGCTCGCGTCGTTTTCGACGACCGTTATGTTCTGCCCGCCGAGCGCGGCCGCCCTCGTCGAGACGGGGATGTTGAGGAACTCGTAGGTGTTGTTGTTCTGGGCAGTGGCCACTGTTGTAGACAGCAACGCGGCAACCGCCACTGCTGCGGCGGCAACGTTCCTGGCAATCGGCAAGTGGAGTAGTGTGCCCAAGTTCGCTTTGTTTTTTAGTCTGGTTGCAATAATCTTTATATATAACGCAGTTTATTGCCATTTATGATATGCGGCCTGCCGTTTTGTTAATCCGGGCATCACATCTGTCCGCCACAATCAAACCGCGAATTAATGTAGAACCAACCTCAATAACGAAAGTATGGGAGAGCGGAAAATCCACACTAACAAGGCAGCCACCCCGCTGACAACGTTGTAAATGCCATAATCGGTAACACCCAGTGTGTTAAGCGCCACACGTGAGGTGTAATCATGAACAGCAACGTGCATCAAAGCAGGCTATATAAACCGGCAAGGAAGAACTATATCAATTTATTTGTTGATCTCACATCCTCAGCAGGCTTTGAGGCTCATGTCCAAGCACTTGACCGAGTGTGTCAGCGCGCCCGCCGAAACGTAATCGACCCCACACTCGGCATATTCCCTGATTGTCTCGAGGGTTATCCCTCCCGAGGCTTCGGTCTCGTACCGCCCGGCGACCATCGCCACCGCTTCACGCGCCATTGGCGGGGTGAAGTTGTCGAGCATTATACGGTCAATGCCTCCCGTTTCAAGCACTTGCTTGAGCTCGTCAAGGTTGCGCACTTCGATTTCTATCTTGAGGTTCTTGCCCTTTTGACGGCAATATTCGTTGGCGCGGCGGATGGCATTGCTTATCCCCCCGGCGAAGTCGACGTGGTTGTCCTTCAACAATATCATGTCGAAGAGGCCTATACGGTGGTTTACTCCGCCCCCTATCCTTACCGCCTCCTTTTCGAGCATCCTCATGCCGGGCGTGGTCTTGCGCGTGTCAAGCACCTTGGTGTTCGTTCCCTCTAACTGTTTGGCGTACTTGCGTGCCATCGTCGCTATGCCGCTCATGCGCTGCATGACGTTCAATACTATACGTTCGGTTTGCAGCAACGAATGCACGCGCCCGCTGACTACCATTGCCACGTCGCCGGGCTGCACCCAAGCTCCGTCTTGCAATAGTGTTTCGACTTGCATCCCGGGGTCGAAACGCCTGAAAATCTCCTTTGCCGCTTCAATACCGGCCAGCACGCCCTCTTCCTTGATTATGAGTTTCGATTTTCCCATAGCATCAGCGGGGATGCATGACAGCGTGGTATGGTCGCCATCGCCTATGTCCTCGGCGAAAGCCAAGTCTATTAGCCTGCCAATAAGTTCGTTCACGTTTTCCATTTGTTTTATGTTTGTGTTGAGTATATTCTATGCCATTCATGCCATGCTGGGCGGAGCAACTGGCATCACGCCTATTCCCGGTTTATCGCCGAGCGTGATTTTCCCGCCGACAATCGTCATTCCTTTGAATATATCGTTGGATATGAGCAGATTGCCATCTAAGTCGGCGTAATCCACTGCGGGCGAGAGCTGGGCCGCCGCCGATACCGCGCACGAGGTCTCGGTCATGCAGCCGAGCATTGTTTTCATGCCGAGAGACTTTGCAAGGCCTATCATGCGCCATGCCTGGCGCATCCCCCCGCATTTCATCAGTTTGATGTTGATGCCGTCAAACGCTCCTTTGAGCTTGGGTATGTCATCAACGCTTTGCACCGATTCATCTGCAAAGACGGGAATAGGTGATGCCTCGGCCAGCCTCGCCGACTTGCTGGTTTCATCCTTGGACATGGGCTGTTCTATCATCACCACATTACGCTCGTGCAGCCAATGCGCCATGTCGATAGCCTCCTCCACGTCGCTCCAGCCTTGGTTTGCATCTACTGCTATAGGCAGGGACGTGTGTCTCCTGACGCATTCGATTATCTGCTTGTCGCGTGGCGTGCCGACTTTCACTTTGAGCATTTTGAACCCCATGGCCTCGGCTTCGGCGATTTTAGAGCGTGTCTCCTCATCGCTTCCTATGCCTATGGTGTATGTCGATAGCGGCGTTTTCGTCTTGTCCAACCCGAACATCTTGCAGCAAGGCACGCCCATAACCTTGCCTGCCAAGTCGTGGAGGGCAATGTCAACCGATGCTTTTGCCGCAAAGTTCCCCGGCGCGGCATTGTCGACAAGGGCCATTATGTCATCAATGAGCAATGGATCGCCGAATCCCCTAAGGTCCAAGCGCGAAAGGAATGCCATGGCACCCTCTGCCGTTTCGCCCATGTAGTGCGGCATGGCGGCCTCTCCGTAGCCTGCAAGCCCGCGCCAGTCGATGCGCACCGGCACTCCGGGCGTCGTGGTGCGCGTTGAATGCGACAGCCCGAAGGGATGTTTCAGCACGAGCGTGTGCAAGGCGAACGTAAGATGCAGGTTACCAGTGTTTGGCATATACTTCCTCCTTGATTGTCCTCGCGGTATCTTCGGCCTCTTGGCTGCCGGTTTCCCCACTTGCCAACAACCACATCGGCACTTCCTCGCCGCCTTTGGCGTAAGGAGGCTGCCGGTAATGGCGGTCGGCAACCTCGAATCCGTTACGTTGGTAGAAGGCTATCCTCCTGCACGCCAAGGGTGTTTCGGGCGGCTCAGCCTCGAGGATGAGCGTTTTATGCACCTTTTCTGACAGATGCTCTATCAGTCGCTGGCCAATGCCGCCGTTGCGCATCTGCGGGAAAACCGCCAAATGCTCGACGTAAGTGAACGCGGGGAAGTCCCAATAAACGAGAAGCCCGGCCGCAGCCCCGTCGTCATCGGCTATTGCGCAGAAATTCATGCGTTTTTCACTCCCGGCCATCGATACCAGTTTCGACGCCGACCGCCGCTCGGCTGCAGGGAACGACCCCTCGTAAAGCGCAAGCAGATGCATAAGTTCCTCGCTGCCAAGCGAATCAAACCTCTTGAGTTCCATAATATTTTATTGGCATGGAGAAAAATCCACTGCCGACAAGCAAAGATAATGCAAAACGGGGTAATGCAGGGCGCGGGGCGGAGGCAAACTCATCCAAACGGAGGGAAAATTGCCAAACCCCGACATCCGGGCTTCCAAGGAATGACGTGCCGGGCGATACGCCGGGCAACCGGAGCGGGGATGGTATGCAATCCAGTCTGGCATGGTGCGAAATCCGGGCACGGGCGGGAGGCAAAGTTGCTTTGGGTAGTATGCAATCTTCCCTTGGGTAGTATGTAATCTTTGTTTTTAGGGTAAAAATATGTATTTGCAAGGTAAAAACATATAATCTTACGGTAAAGATATATATTTTTAAGGTAAAAATAAAGATTTCTCCCCGCCCGGGGAGACTTTTCATCCTACCCGGTTGGACTTTTCATCCCGCCCAGTGGAAGATTTGATGCCCGGCGGGTGAAGATTTCACTGCAGCTTTGCCTGGTCCGCGCCTTTTGTGCGCGAAGGCGGGGATGTTTGTTAAATTCCCTGCGGAGGCGCCTTGCCTTTAGCGTGTTTATGCCTATCTTTGCCGTCATGGAGAGGATTACGCAGCACATCGCCGCGCTTTTGCACGAAACGGGGCATGTCTTCATCCCCGGCATAGGCGGTTTCATTGCCTGCCCGTTGCCTCCTTCGGTCAACGGTTTGGACGGTTCCATATCGCCCCGGCCTGTTGCTGTGTCGTTCGATGCGTCGTTGGAGGGCGATGACAGCATCCTGATCAAGGCTCTCATGGCCAGCAGCCGGTTGCCGTTTGATGCTGCGAGGATTGCCGTGGGATGTTCATCCGCCTTGATGGTTGAGCGTTTGAACGAGGGCGGCGAGATTGTAATCGAAGGGCTCGGCAAGTTGTCGATGGACATCAACGGTAAAATCGTTTTCACCAAGACGGAGGCTTTCGCAGACACTTCGATTTTTGGCCTCGGGAAGCTTTCCCTGCCCTACGTCCCGGTGCAGAAGAAGGAGCCAGTCGCCGAGACATCTGCCCCTGCGCCGCTCCAGAGGCGTTTCCGCGTCAAGCCTACGGTTTGGAAATACCTTGAGTATGGCGTTGCATGCGCTATGGCTTTTGCCATTTACTTGTCATTCTCCGAGCCTATTGACGGCTTCAGTTCTCACCGTGCCGGCAACTATGCGTCGGTATTCATGCCGGAATCCATCCTTCCTGTTGGGGATAAAGACGCTGAAGTCGAGGTGGTTCCCGAGACTCCTCCTGTTGTTCAGTCTCCCGAGCCGGAGCCTGTTCCTCCTGCGGCTAAGCCGTCTGTCACTCCCCGTGGCAAGAGCGGCCAGGGTTCGTACTGCATCATCGTTGCAAGCATATCTCCGCGCAGGAATCCGAATCCTGTCATCGCTTCGTTATCCAAGGATGGTTTTGACGGTGCTTTCGTAATCAAGGGCGGCGGACGGGCGCGCATCTGCGTCGAATCATACACTTCAAAGCGCAAGGCCTTGGCGAGATTGCGCGAGATACGACGCATGCCCAAGTATTCAGACGCTTGGATATTAAGACGTTGAGGCATGAAGAAGGTCAAATGCCCCAAATACAACTCGTACATTGTTTTCGA
>CAZWPW010000025.1:0-15282 GCA_964635525.1 uncultured Bacteroidaceae bacterium | reverse complement strand
CCTTCTTCATCAGGGGGTTCCTCCATGCGGGGGAACCCCCTTTTTCAGTTCATGCACGCTTCTTTCTTTGCAGGAATTCCATGCATGGCCAAGGGAAAAACTCAAATTCTCAACGCCAAAAAACGAGTTCTTTAAAATATTACATGAATTTGTTGTGTTTGTTGTTGGTCTGCAAACACATTAATTTTCCAACTTTGAAAATTCACCTCCCATGATTTGTTAGAATCATAAAATTACCCTTATATTTGGAAATCTTAAGCCTAACCTTTTGACTAAATCATGGAGAATACCGAATCCTTCCTTAACGAGTTGCCCGAAATAAATCCAAACAAGCTGGCAGCCGCGCTGGGAAAAGAACCATGCGACTTTACACGTGAAGATATTGTTGGCTACGTGGTCGGCAACGGGGTGAAGATGATAAACTTCATGTACCCGGCGGGTGATTCGCGGGTCAAGACATTGAACTTCGTTGTCAACGATGTCAATTACCTGCAAACAATTTTGACGTGCGGCGAAAGAGTCGACGGCTCAAGTTTGTTTCCATTCATAGACACTGGCAACAGCGACTTATATGTCATTCCGCGGTTTTCCACGGCTTTCATAGACCCCTTTTCCGAGATTCCTACACTGTCGATGCTGTGCTCGTTCTTCAACAGCGACGGGCAGTTGCTCGATTTCTCCCCAGACAACTTGGTGCGCAAGGCGGCAAAGGCGTTCAACGATGCCACAGGCCTTAGCTTTGAAGCAATGGGTGAATTGGAATACTATGTCGTTTCACCCGAACCGCCGCTTTTCAAGCCGCGCGACCAAAAGGGATACCATGAGTCATCGCCCTTTGCCAAGTTCAACGGCTTCAGGGCTGAGTGCATGATGCGCATAGCCGAGATAGGAGGAAAGATCAAATACGCGCATTCTGAAGTAGGCAATTTCACGGTGGATGGAAAGACTTACGAGCAGAACGAGATAGAATTTTTGCCGGTGCCAATAGAAACCACCGCCGACCAGATACTCTTGGCCAAATGGGTAATCCGCAACGTGGCTTGGAAACATTCACTTGATGTTACCTTCGCGCCCAAAATAACCGAAGGCAAGGCAGGCTCAGGCTTGCACATCCATATGCGCCTGATGCGCGACGGACGCAATGCCATGCTTGATGAGCGTTTACGTTTGTCAGACCACGCACTGAAAGCCATTGCAGGCATGATGGACATGGCACAGTCATTGACTGCTTTCGGCAACAAGATCCCGACATCATACCTGCGCCTCGTTCCCCGCCAAGAGGCACCGACGAAGATTTGCTGGGGCGACAGGAATCGCTCGGCCTTGGTTCGTGTCCCCTTGGGCTGGGCTGTGGAGAGCGACATGTCATCGGCAGTCAACAAATCGGGAAAAGCCATGCATATAGATACTACGGACAAGCAAACTGTCGAGATGCGTTCGCCGGATGCCTCGGCTGACATATACCAGCTCATGGCCGGGCTTTGCGTGGCGTGCCGCCATGGGTTCGAAATGAAAGAGCCATTGAAATTAGCAGAAGAAAAATACGTGCATGCCGACATCCACAAGCCCGGCAGCTGCGTAAAGCTGGCCGGATTGGAGTCATTGCCGAGAAGTTGCGCCGACTCTGCCGCGTTCCTCGAAAAGCACCGAGCAGTGTACGAAAAACACGGGGTGTTTCCCAAGCCATTGATAGATGCCATAATAAGGGAACTCAGGGTGTTCAACGATGAAAACCTCCACGCAGAAATCAACCAAGACAAGGGCAAGGCGGCACGGCTTGCCGGTGAATATTACTATTGCGGATAACAAAATTAATTCATAGCACCAATGAAACAAAAGGCATTAATATCGTTCATATCCTTGTGCCTCGCCGCGCCTAGCCTGAACGCTCAAGCACTATTCAGCGATGCAACCCACAACACTGTACTTCCCACACTCGAACTCAAATCACTGGTCAACGCCTCAGATGAGGGCGATGCCGGTGGATGGACGCTCGGGGGCGAGGAAAGCATGTCGTTCCGCCGTGATTCTGCCTGCTTTATCAACCCCGGCAGCTGGATAGTTTCTCCTGAGGTCAATGCCAGCGATTACACCGCATTGGAATTGCACGTGACAATGGCAACTTTGACTAACCAATCCTCCCTGTCTTCCAGCAACAACTACCAGGTCATAATAACCTACCCCAATGGGCAAGAGCAAACCTTCATGACGGCAATGGACGTGGCCTCCTATGACTTCGCGACGTATGTTACCTCGCTGGCTGAAATTACCGGGGACACCTTCAATATCACCATAAAAATGGCAGAGACATCATCATCATACCGTTCCCTGATCAAGGACATCACCTTGTACGGCATCCGCAAGGTCGGCGACCCGCAAGTCGAAGTTGGCAACACCTCAATATCCTTGCAGTTTGACAGTTACTATGACTCTTGCGTGATAGACCTGCTAAAGGCGGAATCCAATGCCACGGGTGTCGACACGCTGTACTTCAGTGACTTCACTGGAGCCGCCCTTAACGGGGCGGAGGCAAGCACGGAGCCAACGCAATCATACGATTACTTCAATGTTTCCGGAACAGACTTGTACCTTTCCGTCCCCTTGGCAATACTGGGGGTGAGCGATACTGTGCATGTTGAACTGTCAACGATGAAATTCCTGCAGACAGACACGGCGACATACCATATTACATTCAACGACGAGCAAATCGGCACCATAAGCCGCCCGCGTGCCGATGAGAGCGGGGTTTGGACCAAGCACCAGTTCTCGTTTGTCCCGTCGTCAAGCTACGGCACATTGAAAGTCTCTGTGACAAACACAGTAAGAGCATACCTCTTGATAGACGACATGCTCGTCTACCAAAACGCGACGCACAGCTACCGTTCATTGGACGGTTTCCCGCAAACCATTTCCGGCAGCATGGTAGCCACTGGCCTGCTTTGCAACGAGGAGTACCGTATCATGATGCAATGCCTCAAGGATGCTAACGAATACGGCGAGCAAGTCGTCTCCCCGCTCCAGGATTTCACTGTTATGACAACAGGCGATAACATCGTCATGGAGGAGGGCGAAACCCTCGACTTAATAGCTGATTTTGAAGGCTCGATAGTCATGGGCAACACTAACGCCATCACCGGCAACCACCGCGTCATGGGCGAGCTGTGCTACGCCTTCACCTACCAGGAAGACAGCTGGGAGGCTATCGGCCTCCCATTCGCCCCGCGCCTGATAGAGGCATACATAGGAGGAAAGGCCTACACTCTGCGCGAAAACGTCAGCTACCAATTGCAGGCATACACCGACAAGGGAGACGGCACGTTCTCGTTCGCGCGCCAAGGCAGCTTCGAAGGATTCGCCGGATATATCTTAAAAGTCTCCTCGGACATAACTCAATACGACGACAAGACAATCTACATATATTCAGAAAAGGGAGAGGAACTCAACGCGCCTAGGGAATTCACCTACACTACCCTCTACGCCCATGTAGCAAATCCCTATACCTACCCGCTTGACGATGCTTGGGAGGTCTTCTCAACTGAATGCTTGTACAAGTACAACGGCAGTAGCGCCTTCAGGCTCTACACTGTCGACGATGTCATCGAGCCGTTTGAATCGGTGATAGTCTACACCGGCAGCGCACTTTCAGCACCTAAGGCGATATATATTGACGGCAGCGAGACACAGGAAGAAGAGCAGGAAGAAGAGGAAGAAGATGAGGAAGGCAACTCGTCGGTTTCCAGCCTCGGCAACTCGGTTTTCATCACGGTGTACGGCGGAGCTTTCGCAATCAACAACCACAGCGGGAGGGTGACAGTGCATTCCACAAGTGGCGCAATGGTCTTTGACGGACACCTCGCCGACGGCGAGCAGGTAAGCCTCCCCCGGGGAATCTACATTGTCAACTATGTAGGCACGAACAAGAAAATCATAATACAATGAAAAGGCTCATATAGCCGTCACTGTCCTTATATACACGCAGTAGTGTGCGGAGAGCCGGCCCGCTTGGCTTTTCAGCGCGTGCAGTCTGGGCAGGTTCCTTTGACTATGTAGTTGGCTGAATTCATCGTGAAGCCTTCGGGCAAGCTGATGCTTGGGATGTTTATCGTCTTGAAGCAAAACGTCTTGTGGCATGCCTCGCAATAGAAATGTGTGTGCATGTCGGCTATCGAACACCCATCCTTGCCTTCGCATACCTCGTACTTCATCGTTCCGCTGCCATCCTCGATACCATGAATCAGATTGTGTTCGGCAAACAAAGCCAACACCCTGAAGATACTCGACTTGTCGACGGTTTCCATTATTGTTTCGAGTTCCGTCAGGGAAACGGGATGCCCTATGGAACACATTGTCCGCAGTACGAGCAAACGGTTGGCAGTCGGTTTTATGCCCCGGCTCTCGAGCATTGCGATATGGTTGCATGAATCCATAAACAAATCTGGTTTATAAGCAGAGGCGGGAACATCCCACCCCCGCAAATATTCGGGTGGCAGAATCAAAGCTGAGTAACCTTGTATTCCCCCGCTTTCGTGCTTACTGTTTCCTGTACTTCGCCAAGCTGCAGCTCGCGTTCGGTTTCAATCGTCGCTATCGGCGGCTCGAGCGTCACCGTTGCTTTTACTCCAGGGATAGTGTTCAATGCTTTTTCGACATGCGCTCGGCAGTTGCCGCACGTCATGCCTTCGATTTTGAATTGTTGTTTCATGATTGTTTGTTTTGTGTTTGTTTGCACATCACCGACAACGCCTTGGTTTGCCACGGGCGAACTCTTGAATGCAACAGTTTTCCTCTTCAGCCTCAAGCTGTTTGCCACGACGCTGACGCTGCTCAAAGCCATCGCCGCACCCCCTATCATAGGGTCGAGCATGTACCCCATGATCGGGTAGAGCACTCCGGCTGCGACAGGCAAGGCAACCAAATTGTAGATGAACGCCCAGAAAAGGTTTTGGCGGATAGTCCTTATCGTCAGTTGAGAAAGGCGGATAGCCTCGGGAATCTTCTCCAAATCAGATGAAAGTATTGTGACCATAGCCGTCTCCATCGCTATGTCGCTGCCCTTGCCCATGGCTATGCTCAAGTCAGCTGTTGCCAAGGCCGCGCTGTCGTTTATCCCGTCACCCGCCATGGCCACGATGTGCCTGTTTCTTTGTTGCTGCCTGATGAATTCGGCCTTGTCGCCCGGCATCATTGATGCATGTACGTGTTTGATGCCTGCATGGGCTGCTATAGCCTCGGAAGCTTGCCTGTTGTCGCCTGTGAGCAGATGCACCTCTATGCCCATGTCCGAAAGCCGCGCGACTGCGCTTGCCGACGATGGTTTGATTTTGTCGGTCACGGCTACCAGACCCGACACTTCGCCTGCCGCTGCGAGCCATACGAGAGTCTTGCCTTCACCTATCCAGAGATTGGCAGTTTCTGCAAGAGATACAGGCACAGGAACACCTTCCGACTGTAACATGGCGAAGTTGCCAGCGATGTATTCCTCACCGTCGAAGACGCCTTTCACGCCCATTCCCGTTACGCTCTCGAAGGAATAAGGATGCAACGCCTCCCCTCCTTTCAACCTATCAGCCACCGCCTGCGCCAAGGGATGCCCCGAGGCGCGTTCAAGCGCAGCAAAAAACGATTGCTTCGCCTCGCCGCCCTCAACCCACATCACATCTGAGACGCTTGGGCTGCCCACGGTTACCGTGCCGGTCTTGTCCAAGACGATGGTGTCTACCTTGCGCGCAATCTCAAGGCTGGTGGCATCCTTGATAAGTATCCCGCTCTCAGCACCCTTTCCCATTCCAACAATCAATGCCGTGGGAGTGGCAAGTCCCAAGGCACAGGGGCAGGCAATGACGAGCGTCGTCATCATAGCATGTAGGCCGCGCACGAAACCCTCGCTGCCGGCAAAAAGCCACCATGCTGCCCAAACTGCAATTGAAACGATTATCACCGTCGGAACGAAGATGCCCGCCACTTTGTCAACCAGCTTCTGGACAGGAGCTTTGCTGCCCTGTGCGTCCTGCACCATGCGTATTATTTGTCCAAGCATAGTGTCTGTGCCTGTTTTGCTTGCCAAGAAACGGAACGTCCCGTGCTGGTTCACCGAACCGGCATATACATTGTCGCCCGTGCGCTTGGCAGTTGGGAGCGGCTCGCCGTTGAGCATGCTCTCGTCGACGTATGAATCACCTTCGATGATAACGCCGTCGACTGCAATGCGCTCGCCTGGCTTGACTACGATCTTATCGCCCGGGCGTGCCTTGTCAATGTCTATCGTCTTCTCTCCGTCGGATGTTATTACTGTTACCGTTTTAGGTTGCATCCCTGCCAGCTTGCGTATGGCTGCGGTTGTCTTATGCTTTGCACGGCTCTCAAGCAAGCGTCCGGCGAGGATGAACGCCACGATCATCCCGGCAGTCTCGAAGTAGAGATGCGGAACGATGCCCCTGCTCTGCCAGAAGTCAGGGAAAAACAGGTTGAACACACTGAACAAATAGGCTATGCCTGTGCCTACGGCCACGAGAGTGTCCATGTTCGATGCCCGGCGCAGCAATTGTTTCCATGCATTTGCATAGAACCGCCGACCGAAAACAAAGAGGACAACGCTTGACATGGCCCACTGCGCATAGCCTGATGCCACGCCGCCGTGCCATATCATGCCTATACCCATCATGGCAAGCGACAGTATGGCGGCTCCGGCGGTTTGGCGGACGAGGCGGGAGTGTTCGCTGCCCCGTCCTGCACCGTCAATGCCGGCGTTCAAGTCCACAAGCCCGTATCCGCCATCCCCTACTGCCTTTTGCAGGAGTTCAAACGAACATTGGCTTTCGTCGAATATTATTTGCACCGTCGCCGAGGCATAGTTGACGTTAGCCTGGCTGACCCCTCGTTGCTTGCTGATAATCTTTTCCACACGCGCAGCGCACGATGCGCAGCTCATGCCGGTGACTTGGTATGAGGCCTTGCGCGATCCGCCTTTAAAGCTCTGTTTAACCATAGTCCAATGTCTTTGCACTATTGCAAAAGTAGTCTTTAATATTTCCCAACCGCCTTTATCCGGAGAAAAACATGGGTGCTTAGAGATAAAAAGCCTATCGCAACGCAATCCCAGGCCTGGCGGCGAGTTGACAAGAACACCTCTGCAAGTTGATAAAAATGCATAGTTGAGCTGAAAAATCAGTTCGGCGAATTGACAAAAAGATATACAACCCAAGGGCGGCTTGGGTTGTATGTTCTTGGGCTTTGGGTTGTATGTTTTCCCTCCTTGGGTTGTATGTTTCCGCAGGTCGGGTATATTTAACTTTTGTTAAATTTTCGATTAAGCATTTCTTTGGTTTTGCTTTACATATTGCTTGTTTTTGGATTTATTTATATCATTCTGTATTTACGGTGGATGGGTGTTAACTTTATATAAATAACGGCTCAATAATTCATTTTTGCACTGAAATCTATACATTTGGTGCATCAACGATTAACTATTACTAAAGGCTTATGGAAAGTATCATGCATTTGGTGTTAGCTGCATTGCTGCTGCTCATGACTGCCTGCTCTCAGTACAAGTACGAATCAGTCAGCGGCGACCCCACCAAGACGCGCATCTACACGCTTGACAACGGGTTGAAAGTTTACCTTAGCGTCAATGAGAAAGAACCGAGAATCCAAACCTGCATTGCCGTAAGGGTAGGGGGCAAAAATGACCCGGCAGAGACGACCGGTCTCGCCCACTACTTCGAACACCTGATGTTCAAGGGCACGGATCAGTTTGGCACTATCGACTACGAGGCCGAGAAACCTATGCTTGACCAGATAGAACAACTCTTCGAGGTCTACCGCGCTACTGAAGATGAAAGCCAGCGCGCGGCAATATACAAGCAGATTGATTCCATCAGCTACGAGGCTTCGAAGTTAGCCATCCCCAACGAGTACGACAAACTGATGTCAATCATTGGCTCAACGCGGACCAACGCTTTCACAAGCACCGACATGACGGTTTACGTCGAGAATATCCCCACGAACCAGATTGACAACTGGGCGCGCATCCAGGCCGACCGCTTCAAGAATCCCATCATAAGGCTCTTCCACACCGAGCTGGAAACTATCTACGAGGAGAAGAACATGTCACTGACGAACGATAACCGCAAGGTGTCGTTTGCCATCGACGAGGCATTGTACCCGAACCACCCATACGGAAAGCAAACCGTGCTCGGCTCGCAGGAACACCTCAAGAACCCCTCAATCACTAACGTCAAGAACTACCACAAGAGCTACTACGTTCCCAACAACATGGCCATCTGCATATCGGGAGACTTCAACCCCGATGAAGCAATAAAAATCATCGACAAGTATTTCGGCGACATGCAGCCCAACCCTGAAGTGCCAAAATTAGAATTCGAACCAGAAAAGCCTATCACCTCGCCAATAGTCAAGGAGGTAGTCGGACTTGAAGCCGAAAACATATCCTTGGCATGGAGGCTGCCTGCTATCTCCGACAAGTCTAGCGACTTGGCCATCATGGCAGATTACATCTTAGGCAACGGAACGGCAGGGCTTATCGATACCGACCTGCTCAAAAACCAAAAGGTCCTCTCGGCATACAACTACACATACCTGAGGGGTGACTACGGCTCGCTGACCATAAACGCCCGCCCAAAGCAAGGACAAACCCTTGACGAGGTCAAGGATTTGCTGCTGGCCCAAGTTGAAAAGCTGCGCAAGGGAGAGTTCGACGATGACCTCATCGAAGCTACAGTAAACAACCTCAAACTGTTAGAGACACAAGAATACGAAGACAACTATGGCCGCGCCCTCGCGCATGTGTCAACTTTCATCTACGGCATCGAATGGGAGGACCAAGTAAAGCAAATCGACAGGCTCTCGAAAATCACCAAGCAGGACATCATGGATTGGGCAAACGAGTTCATGACGGACGAGAATTATGTGGCAGTATACAAACGCGTGGGCAAAGACGAGAGCATACAAAAAATTTCAGCTCCTGAAATAACCCCAATAGCAACTAACCGTGACGAGCGAAGCAGTTACCTTGACGAGATAAGCAACACGCCAGTCAAGCCCATCGAGCCTGTGTTTGTCGACTACAGCAAAGACTTGGTGCAATTCCCGGCCAAGGGTGAGACGAATGTCCTCTACAAGCAAAACACGACGAACGACTTGGCCAGCGTCACATACGTCTTTAAAACGGGCTTGCTCTCCGACCCGGCGCTAAGCCTCGCTTTGAACTACTTGAGCTACCTCGGCACTGCCACTATGAGTGCTCAGGACTTCTCTATGGAGTTCTACAAAAATGCTTGCCAGTACAGCACCAACGTGAACTACAACACGACGCGAATAAAAATCGGAGGGCTTGCTGAGAACATCGGAGCTTCAATGGCATTGTTGGAGGATTTGATTGAAAATGCCGTGCCTGACGAGCAAGTCCTCGCAAACCTCAAGGACGACATGCTCAAGAAACGCATCAATGCCAAGTTGAACCAATCCCAATGCTTCGGCGCTTTGCAGCTCTACATGCAATACGGAAAAGAGCAAATCGCCCAAACAACGCTCACCGACAGCCAGCTTATGGAACTGACATCCGAAGAATTGCTTGGGAAAGTGCGCAACTTGATGCAGTGTGAACACGAAATATTCTACTACGGGCCTGAGAGCAAGGACGAGCTGGAAGCTACAATCGCGCAGAACCACAACATCCCCGAAAGCCCGGAAAAGTTGCAGAAGTTATACCCCACTTTCAGGGCTCAAGACGGCAAGAGCACGGTCTACTTGGCAGAATATGATGCCAACCAGATCTATTACCTCCAATACTCTAACAGGGAGGAGATGTTCGACAAGCAAGAAGAACCCTACATTAAGATGTACAACGACTACTTCTCCGGAGGAATGAACGCCATCGTTTTCCAAGAAATGCGGGAAGCGCGGGGATTGGCCTACACTGCGAGTGCACGCTTGTCAAGCCCCAGCACGCTCGAGCAACCGTACAGATACATCGCATTCATAGCAACGCAGAACGACAAGATGCAACAAGCCATCGAAGCGTTCGAAAGCATAATAAACGACATGCCGATTTCGGAAAAATCCTTTGAAATAGCCAAGGAAGCTATTATCACAAACATCAGGACTTCGCGCCTGACGGGAGATGACATCCTTTGGGACTACTACTGGTCAAGGGAGCTTGGTCTGGACGAACCCATAAATAAGCTGGTTTACGAAAAAGCGCAAGACATGACCCTCGACGACGTTGCAGCAACCCAAGCCAAGTGGGTCAAGGGCAGGGCATACGACTACGCTATCCTTGGCAGGGAAAAGGATTTGGACTTGGACTACCTGCGTTCAATAGGCGACCTGCAAAAGGTGTCGTTGGAAGAGATTTTCGGATATTGACAAACAAACCCTGATTGAAAGTAAGTGGGCGGGTAATCCTGCCCACTTACTTTTTGCATGCAATGGAATCTGTTAAGCTTGGGCTACAATCCCATCTTCAGTGAAACCGACAAGCCGCGCGGCACGCATTCTGACATAGCAAAGCGTCCGTGCGAGACGCTGTAGTCGGGATTGAAGGTGTATTCGGTCAACTCGGTGCCGAAGTCGTATATGTTGTAGCAAAGCACCTCGATTTCAATTGGGCGGTTCATGATGCTGCCTTTGTAGGCTGCCCTCAGGTCGAAGTTGAAAAACATGTCCTCACGCCTGCCAAAGTCGCCGTTGAGGGGGTTGATTCCCTTCGTGCTGATGTTCCAAATTGCTACTTGCGTTCCGCTTGATGTGGTTTCCGTCATGTAGTTGAAAGCCGAGAAGGGTTGGCCGTCCTTGAACTTGCCTGTGAGCGACACGCTGAAATGCTCGTTTATGTTCCATCCAAGCTGCAGGCGGGCGATGTAGGCGCGGTCTTGGTCGTATCGGCCTATGCTTTTGTATAGGGCGTTGGGGTTGGCTGTCGTCTCGCTAAGGGCAGCTATGTCGTTGGCTACCGGACCGTTTCCCAATCCCGCGAAGCCGGCCATCAAGTACGACTGCCATGAAAGCATGGCGAAGAACTTAGGTCCCACGTATTCGTACTTGATTACTGAAGATATGTAATATGGCGTGTTGCTCAGGAAGTTAGTCCAACTGCTGCTTTCCATGTAGCTCTTCGGGAGGTATCCCACGACATAGCTTGTCGGTTGCCCTCCATTGAAGAAGAAGACTTGCGTGCCGTCATCTGCCGTGGCATAATGGCCGTAATTGGAGGCGTCGCCGCTGAAGGAGGTCATCCACGTGTCAAAATATTTGCGGTAGGAATTAAGGAAACTTACCGTGTGTCGTCCGAAGCGGAAATGCACAGGCAGGTCGAGCACGAAATATGACCTCTGCCTCAGCATTGTCGTCTTGCTTCGCGACTTTCCTCCCGTCGAGAACAGGTAGCTGCCGCGCTCGCCCTCATCAAATGCTTGGTTGCCATTGAGGTCATTCCAATAGCTTACATCTCCGTTCAGGTATCGGTTGGAGAAATATCTTATGTCATCGTAGTTGAACGCTACCCTGTTCCTGCTGGCGTTGACTTCCATGGAAAACCATGTGCAGGGTTCGATTGTGAAGCCCACCATGGCCTGCCAATTGGGGCGGACCATTGACTCGTTGCTGACGAGCATTGCATCAAACGTAAGGTCAAAGTTAGCCTTGAAGTCAAGCCACTTTGCCAAACGCTCGTGGAAGATGATGCTTGCCGTGTTCTCAAGCAATCCGCTTGCGAAAGGCTGGCTTTGCCAATCGTAGATGTACAATGGCGTGAAGTCCCCTCCGACTTGCTTCAAATAGACGGCATTGCTGAACTGTCGTTGTGTGGGGGCGAAGTGTATGAACGAGTTGTAGCCGTCGAATGTCAAATATAGCCGTTTGTTGAACTTATGCGACAAGTTCAGGGCATGCGATAGCTCAGTGGTGTAGCCGTCTGGCATCCATGGTTCGAAACCCTCGCCGTCTTGGTCAATGACGTTTCGCGAATAGCACAGGTTGTCATGCTCGACGGTGTTCACTGCAAGCGTAAGCCCCGAGGTGTAGGAGGTGCGTGAAAGCATCTTCTTCCCGTAAACCGAAAGGCTGTAAGCATTGTTCTGTGCCGTCTCGTCGCGCCCCAAATAGAACTCCGAGCCCATGTTGCTGCGCCCGGTGACGGCGGCGATGTAATTCAGGTTGTCGAACAGGAGCATGTTCTTGGCAGGCAATTGCCCGTCAAGGCTCAGTTCGAAGAAGTCTTCAGGATAGTAGCCGCTGATTCCTGCCTCATCGAATTCTACTATCTTGCGCACTCCGTAGTCGAAATACAGATGCTGGCGGTAAGCGGCATCTTCCGTCTTGAGAGTGTAGTTAAGGTCTATGCTTCCCATGCCCTGCATCTTGTTGCGCTGCTCCATAGTCTTGTAGGCGCGTTCCTGGGCAGTGAGGTGCATCATGTTTATGATTTGCTTAGTGCCTTTCGATATGCCTCCCAATCCGCCAATGTTATATGTTGCCTTGACTGCGTCTGGCACTTCGGTGTCAGTAGTGAAATAAAGTTGCGAGGTATGGTAGCCAATGTCAAGGCTATGGGTTTGCATGTCGATATGGTACAGCGTTGAACCAGGCATGAAACGGCTGTCGATGCGGAAGCCGTCGAGGTAAAACCTGTTCCAACGGTAGGAATTGCCAGCCACCGAGAACGTCAAACGGTCAGGAGCATTGAATGCCCCGGTCGTCTCGGTCTGGTAGGTGGTGTAATCATCGAGGTTGTCAAGGTAATATGACAAGTCTGATGTCTTGTAGAACCGCCTGAACAATTCGCTGCTGCGGTGCTGCATCCCGTAGTTTGGCAGCGTGTCAAGCGGTGCGTCATCTATGCCCGCAAGGGCAACGAGGCACGGGGCTAACGTGCATGCCAGTAACAACTGTCTTTTCATTGCATCAATGCCTTTTGCTGAAATCTTTTAATAGGAACGAAGGCGAAAGCCTGAAGTAAACCGCTGCCGCCACGCTAAGTGCACCCGGCGAGGAGACAGTCACCCCGTCGCTTCCCGTCGACTGGCACTCATAGAGGTAAAAGGCTTTCAAGTTCGCACCCCATGAATAATGCCTGGCAAATTCCTGCGCATACTCAAGGTTGAACGTAGTAACCTGCGTGTCGTCAAACCTGATGCCTGAATAGGGTACATCAATGCACCCGAAATGTGGATTCCCAAGCAAGGAGATGAACTCGTGGCCGTAGAAATGCCCTAAGCCTATCTTAAACCTCCAAATGTCGGCACTTGCAAGTCCGTAGACTGCCGCGCCATGTCCGTAAGGCGATAGTTCTCCTTTGTTCTCGTTGGAATATAACGCCTCAAGGCTGAGGCTCAACTTAGTCACCGCTTTTGATTGCAGGTTGAAATCCACCTGCCCGCCAGCCGAGATGTTCACCCAAGTCTGCACGCGGTTCGACGTTATCGTGTCAATCTCGCCTCCCCTGTGCATGAAAAGCAAGTTGACGGGGAAAGAGACATGCACCTTCGAACTCTCGTCATTGGCTTTTGCCCGCGTTGACAAGCCGAAGGTGAAGGCTTCTTGGTGGTCGTCGCCACGGAAGATGAAACTCTCCCAATTCACCCAAGCATCCATGTCAAAATGCGGTATATCGGCCAGCAACTGTATCCCTGCCTCAGGCCGCTGGGTGAGCATGTTCTCCTCGTCGTAAAGCGGTTCTGGCAAACCGTGCGCCACGCCTCCGTAAATGTTGCCTATGACCAAATCGACCATAGACGAGAGCTTGGCATGGACACGAACGAAAGGGGTCATGTAGACACGCTTCTTCTCGCCAGTGGATACTTCGCGGAATGGATCTTTGAAATAAAGCGGTTGGTAGTAGGTTGCACCCCAATAGGCCGTCATGCTGAAGCCTGCCTCTACTTTCAAGTTCGACAACGGCTGCCACGACAGGGTGGGGCGCAAGATGAAGCCCGGCAAGGTATAGCCGTCGGTGCGGCCGCCGTCATATTCGTTATCACGGAAGAAATGCAAGTTCTCCACATCGAGCCGCAACTGCCCCTTGCCGTTAGCATCAAGCGTGCGGTTCTCGTCTAACAGCGACCGCATTGGTTGCGCTATAGCAGAAGATGCAAAGGCAAGCATCAACAACAGCGCGGGCAAGAATCGTGCAATGGTGTTCATTGTTGCTTTCCTTAATTTTGATACGTTCGAGTTCGGTTCTTCTTGGTTTTCTCCTCCGGTTTCTGCGTGGTTATCTCAAGAGGCTTTTGCTTGTTTGCAGGAAGCGCATACAAATCCCAGTCCTGTTCGATAGTCCACATGGCTTTCAAGTCGACAGGAGCGTTATAGTAGAATACCTCCTCGCCATGGATTCTTTTCTCGTAATCGCCGGTGTCCCATTCACCATTGCCATTGGTGTCGATGCACAAGCGCGCATAGTACTGTCCGGCGGGCAGGTAGTTGAACACGGCTTCGTTCCTCTCAACTGTTACTTTCCTGATGGGTGAGCCTTTGGCATCAAGCAACTCCGAATAGGCCGGGCGGCCGTCAAGTCCATTAACCCTGAATATTATCATGCCGTACTCGTCGATTGACCGCACCTTGAACGTCTTTTCAATCTTATCATTGACATGCCCGTAGATGCCTACTATTGTCCCCGAATCAACGGTAAGTATATATTCTGCCCCAGCCTCCCAGTTGGCTATCCATTTGTATGTTCGGACATTGGAGCTGTCAATGACGAAGTTGAACGGTATCTCCTCATACAGCGTGTCAACCTTCATTTCAATGTGCATTGCCGGACGGTCATAGGAGGCAAGCGGTTCGCCGAATACTACCACAATGTCTTTATACCCATCGAAAGTAGATGAAAGCGATTCGATGTTCACCGGCAAAGCGGGTACTATCTCTTCTTCCTCATCGTCTTTGCCTCGGCGCGAGCGGCGTTCAAACGTTTTTTTTGTCACGGCGTTGATTGTGTCGGTCTTGTTGACGGGCTGCATCAAGCTGTCGGTGGTTATGTATGTAACGGCTAACTTCAAAGTGTCGGCATTGTAAATCAATGAATCCTTGATCCAATAGGTTACTGTGTCGTTCTTTGCGCTTGGCTCGATGATGAAAGCATCGGAATCATCGAAGTTCAATCCTTCGACTACCGGAAGCGAATCGGCTTTGATGTTGAAGAACAGGGTGAACTTTTGCTTTTCAGAACGGTCGTTCTTGATGAGGTTCTGCACCATGTATTCCTCTTGAAATGCTTTCAGCACGATGTCGTCAGGCAGGAAGTGCGTGTAGGCGACTTGCATG
>CAZWPW010000024.1:4519-15642 GCA_964635525.1 uncultured Bacteroidaceae bacterium | reverse complement strand
ATAAAAAGCGCAACCGGTTGGAGGATTCCAACCGGTTGCCAGGCCAAACAAATTACTTTTGTGTTGTATATGAAAAAGAAAAAACACCTGACCCGGGAACAAAGATGCCAAATTTCCGTGCTTCTGCAAGCAGGCCGCTGCCCGTTGCTTGTTGCCATTGCCTTCCGGTTCTATGTTTATGATGTCATCCTGATTGCCGGCGTTTCCCATCCCTTCATGCCAGGCGGTGTGTCATAATTGCAAACTGCTGCGTTGTTATCGGGATTCGGGCTAAGTCATTTACGAAAGTAAACTCCTGTAGCCCTCACCCTCAACGCCTTGCATTTTATCGATTCTAACACACCTAAGGGCTGTGCCAAAATTTTACCATTTTGACACAGCCCTATCCGCCTTGTCAAAGCTGGCACGGCCACGGCTTGATTTGCTTGAAGAAGTCATTCCCTTTGTCGTCGACAAGTATGAACGCCGGGAAATCAACCACCTCGATCTTCCATATCGCCTCCATGCCCAATTCCGGGTACTCGAGGCATTCTATGCTCTTTATGTTGTTTTGGGCGAGTATAGCGGCCGGCCCTCCTATCGAGCCGAGGTAGAAACCGCCATGCTCCTTGCAGGCATCTGTAACCTGCTGGCTGCGGTTGCCCTTGGCAAGCATCACCATGCTGCCCCCATGCCTTTGGAAGAGGTCGACGTAGGAATCCATGCGCCCGGCTGTGGTCGGACCCATCGAGCCGCACGCCATGCCTGCCGGCGTCTTGGCGGGGCCGGCGTAGTATATCGGGTGGTCCTTCATGTATTGGGGAAGCCCCTCTCCCCTGTCTATGCGCTCCTTGAGCTTGGCGTGCGCTATGTCGCGCCCCACTATTATCGTGCCGTTGAGTGAAAGGCGGGTTGATACGGGATATTTCGACAGCTCGGCGAGGATTTCCTTCATTGGCCGGTTCAGGTCTATGCTTACCGCACCGCCTTCGCCCGCCTGGCGCAGGTGTTCGGGGATGAGTTCCGACGGATTGGAATCGAGTTTCTCTATCCAGATGCCGTCCTTGTTTAT
Source organism: uncultured Bacteroidaceae bacterium (assembly GCA_964635525.1). Lineage (GTDB taxonomy): Bacteria > Bacteroidota > Bacteroidia > Bacteroidales > Bacteroidaceae > Avibacteroides. Next base: position 14,591 of record CAZWPW010000024.1, on the reverse strand, counting down.
CTTGCATTTTATGTTCCTGTCGGCAGAACACGACACGCCGAGCCCTACGGGGCATGAAGCGCCGTGGCGCGGGAGACGGATGACGCGGACGTCGTGGGCGAAGTATTTCCCTCCGAACTGAGCACCCAAGCCTATGCGGTGCGCTTCCTTCAATACTTGCTCCTCTAATTCAAGGTCGCGGAAAGCCCTGCCCGTCTCGTCTCCGCACGTGGGCAGATTGTCATAGTAGCGCGCCGAGGCGAGCTTGACGGTGAGCAGGTTACGCTCTGCCGATGTCCCGCCGATGACGATGGCAATGTGGTAGGGGGGGCAGGCCGCCGTGCCGAGGGTCTTCATCTTCTCGACAAGGAAAGGCACTAACGTCGCCGGGTTCAATATGGCCTTTGTTTCCTGGTAGAGGTAAGTCTTGTTCGCCGAGCCGCCGCCCTTAGTCACGCACAGGAACTTGTATTCCATGCCTTCTGTCGCTTCAATGTCGATTTGCGCGGGGAGGTTGCATTTCGTGTTCACCTCGTCGTACATCGTCAAGGGCGCGTTCTGCGAATAGCGGAGGTTCTCCTCGGTGTACGTCTTGTAAACGCCTTCCGACAAGGCCTCCTCGTCACAATAGCCCGTCCATACCTGCTGCCCCTTGGCACCGTGGATTATCGCCGTGCCCGTGTCCTGGCAGAAAGGCAGCTTGCCCTTGCTCGCAATGTCGGCATTGCGCAGGAACGTCAAGGCGACATATTTGTCGTTGTCGCTCGCCTCGGGATCTGACAGGATCTTGGCCACCTGCTCGTTGTGGGAACGCCGCAACATGAACGACACGTCACGGAACGCCGCGTTCGCCATGAGCGAAAGCCCCTCCTTAGCCACCTTCAATACCGGGTTTCCCTCGAACTCGCTAACCGACACATAGTCGCTTGTAAGCAAATAATACTCAGTCTCATCTTTGCCCAACTGGAACATCGGGGCATACTTGAAAGGAACGTTTGCCATAAGGATAAGTTTTTCATTGGTTAAATCATTGTAGCAAAATTACTAACTAATATCGAGAATCTTAATGCCTCACGGCTAAAATAGATGGACGGCAAGCAGCCCAAAAACGCGATTGTCAGAATGACAGCAAAAACACCTGCCTGCCGGCAGAATGTAAATCAAAATCAAGGAATTGCTTGACAGAAAACTTAACGAAAGTTAAATACACCCGAGCTGCGGAAACATACAACCCAAGGAGGGAAAACATACAACCCAAGGGCCAAAAACATACAACCCAAGCCACCCTTGGGTTGTATATCTTTTTGTCAATTCGCCGTGATGTTTTTGCCAAGCCGTAGAGATGTTCTAACTAAGCCGCCGAGGGGTTATGGCTAAGCTGCCGGGAGGTTTTTCCCAATTCGCCGGGCAACAAGGATTATCCCTCTGGGGAGCCATAATAAACCTGCCACCTTTCATTGGTTAACTTGCCGACGTATGGGGCAAAGCCTGTGATGATGTTTCCGGCTGGATAGGAGGTCAAACATCTGCCAGGCGGCCGAGCGCTGTGTCGACAAGCATGTCCATGCGTGCGGTGTAGTCAGTATCTGCATCCCCCGCTTGCCTGTTCGCTATCACCATGCACACTGTCAATGCTTTGTGCCCGAGCAATGACGACAATCCGGCGATTGCCGAGCTTTCCATCTCGTAGTTTGTGATGGTTTGCCCTTGCCAGTTGAACGATTGCAGCTTGGCGTTCTGCAGCGGGTCTGACAGTGCAAGCCGCAGTTGCCTGCCTTGCGGCCCGTAGAATCCCGCCGCCGAGATGGTTACTCCCCTTAGCATGTCGTCGCGTGCCACGGCTTCGAGCAGTGTCCTGTCGGCCTTTGCGACGTATGGAGCGCAGTGCCTTGGAGACCACTGCATGTGGCGCTTGAAAGCGTTTTCCAGTTCGAGGTCGCACACTTCGTCGCGCCCTTGGTAGTAGTTCAGGAGGCCGTCAAGTCCTATTGACTTGGCCGAGCAAATGAACGCTCCGAGTGGTGTTGTCGGTTGCAAGCCCCCGCACGTCCCTATCCTGAGTATCTCGAGGGAGGTGTGGTCCTGTTTTTCTTCGCGTGTATCGAAATCGATATTCACCAAGGCGTCGAGTTCGTTCAGCACTATGTCGATGTTGTCGCACCCTATTCCGGTTGACAGTACAGTCATGCGGCAGCCCTTGCAGGTGCCTGTTGCCGAGTGGAACTCCCTATTGGCGGCACGTGCCTCTACTTTGTCGAAGTGCTTTGCTACCATCTGTACGCGCCCCGGGTCGCCCACGAGTATTATTTTGCGTGCCAAGTCCCCGGGTTTGAGGTGGAGATGGAATACCGACCCGTCGCCGTTTATGATTAGTTCCGAGCTTTCGAAGCGGCGTTTGCCCGTCATAGTTTCATCTCCTTTATTTTTTTTATCTCTGCATTCCTGATTTGCATGTCGAGTGATGCTTCCTCGTCTTGCATCTGTTCGATGCGTTGCTCGAGGTCTGTGATTGAGAATACCATTGTTTCGCGTTTCTCCTGCGTTGCCGAGCGGAAGGCGGCGCGCATCTTGTCGAGTTCTTCCTGCATGTCCTTGCATGATTGCTTTAGTTTCTGCCTCTTGGCGAAGAGGTCTTGCGCGTCCTTTGACATGAAGTCGTAGATTGACGTGTACGTCCTTTCATCGTTCACCACGAACACGAAGTCTGCCCTTCGCTTGTTGCCGGCATCTGCTGAAAGGACCGCTTGCAGCCTTGCCAGGCCTGCATCGGCTGCATCTGGCGATGGTTGCACGTCATGGAATCCCACGAGAGAGGCTGCTTTGCGCAAATCTCCCGGGTCAGTCTCTTCCGGGTCATAGACGAGTTTGGAGTCGTTTGGCACGAAGACGTAGACGCACACCAAGCCTTCGGGCTGGTATCTGTCGGATGCGAACCATCCGAGGTTGTTCTGCTCGTCGAGAACGAACATGTAGTCGTTGAACTGCGAGTTGAACGGCATGCCGATGTTTTGCGGCTGGACGTAGGTTTCGCTGGCTGTGTTGTATGCTGTCACGTATATGTCATAGCCTCCCAAGCCGCCCGGCTCGTCGGAGGCATAGTAAAGCGTCAGCCCGTCGGAGAGCATGTAGGGGTAGTTTTGCGTTCCGCCGGCGGTGACGGGTTCAGGCAATAGCGTGCCTTTGGTCCATTGTGTCCCGTTCCATGCCGACCTGTAGAGTGACAATCCGCCTTGGTGTTTGTCGGAATAGATTATGGCGTTGCCCAGTTCCGGCTCGTAGACCGTCCTCTCGTCGGCTGAGTCGGCCGGCACTGTGAAGAAGTCGGCATAGCTGCTCAACTGGCCTGCACTGCTTCCGAGGCGGTATATTTGCAGGAAGTCTTGCTTGTCGATTACCACGCTGTCGATTACGTTGACCTTTTCGACTCCCCTCATCATCATTTGCGCCAAGCTGGCTCTTTCCAAGGCTTCATCGGCCCGTTCTCGTTCGCTGTCGTTGCCTTTTGGCTTGGCTATCTGCGCAATATAATCCTCGAAATTATCTACTGCGGCATCGAAGTCGTATTGCAGTTCATTCAGCTTCCCTAATGCAAAATATGATTCTGCATGCTTGCGTTTTGCCGATTTCTCCAAACTTTTCTTTGCTTCCTGCAGATTGCCGCACTGCATGGTAGCCAATCCATGCCAATAGTTGTAGGCGGCATTGTTAGGCGCGGCGCGCAGCAACTTGGCGAATGCATCCCTTGCCTGGTCATATTCTCCGTTGGCATACAGTGCCTTGGCTTCATTAAAACCCTGCGCCGTTGCCATGCTGCATGCGCAAAGTGCGATGGCAAATGAAATCAACAACTTCTTCATTGTCTGGAATCCAATAGTTTACTGTCGTCACCAAAATATGCGCCCGGCCTTGATTATATAGCTTTACCGGAGCTGCGTGCTTGGTGTTTTCCACACAAATATAACAAATAAAGGCATATCGCTGCGGTATGGCGCATCTAATATTGTTAATTCTTCATTGTTTTGGCATTTTGAACTACTTTTGCGCAAAGCGCAAGAGCAGATGGCAAGGTTTAAAAACGAAAACAGGGACATAGCCGAAGTCATGGATCTGTTCAACAAGGCCATTTTCAAATACAGCCTCATTGACGACGGCGACAGGATTCTCATTGGCCTGTCGGGAGGGAAGGACTCCTTGGCTCTGCTTGAGTTGCTTGCCAAGCGTTCGCGGATAGCCCGGCCTTCGTTCACCGTAATGGCGGCGCATATCGAGATGGTCAACATCGGCTACAAGACCGACACGGATTACCTGCGGTCGGTTTGCGATAGCCTCGGCGTCGAGTTCACGCATGCAACGGCAAGCTACGAGATGTCCACCGACAAGCGCAAGTCTCCTTGTTTCCTTTGTTCATGGAACAGGAGGAAGGCCTTGTTCAGCATAGCGCAAGCCAACAACTGCAACAAGCTGGCCCTTGGCCACCACATGGACGACATAATCGAGACGCTCTACATGAACATGATGTTCCAAGGGGCTTTCAGCACGATGCCCCCTCTGCTTAAGATGAGGAAGTTCGACATGTCGATCATCCGCCCATTGTGCTTGATTCCTGAAAGTTTGATTGAGGAGATGGCAAGCAAGAGGCAATTCAAGAGACAAGTGAAACAATGCCCTTTCGAGCATGAATCGAGCAGGGCTGTGGTAAAGAAGATGCTCAAGCAAATGGAGGAGGCAAACCCGTCGGTTCGCTACAACATCTGGGGGAGCATGAGCAATATGCAAACCGAGCTGCTTCCCGGCAGACTGAAATGACACTCTACCGCAATGGCTACAACGAAGAAGAATGGGGCAAAAGCCCCGGGCAACCGGTTCAAATACTCCGAGGCAGAGATTGACGAGCTTGTGAACTGGTTCAATGGCAAGCGGCTGCCGCAATCAATGAGGCTTGACGGCGGCACGTTCATCCCCGACGTTGGCAAGACGGTCATGCTCTTGTCGGCAATCGTCACGCACAAGCAATCCCCGGCATTTGAAAGCACCGCCAGCCAACTTTTCAAGATTAGGCAAGAGGTGCAGCGTTTCATTGACGGCGAGACAGTTGAAGGCTCTCAAGAACAGACAAACCAAACAAAATGAAGATAGCCACGTCAAACAAGATCAAGGACATTGATGCCATGACAGTCACAGAGCAAGGCATCACGTCGTTCGAATTGATGAAACGCGCGGCTGACGCTCTGACAAAAGAGATCATGCCGATGGACAGGGGTGGCAGCTTCATCGTTTTTGCCGGTGCGGGCAACAACGGGGGTGATGCACTCCTGACGGCTATTAACCTTCACCGCGCAGGCAAGCACGTCAAGGTTTTCCACTTCAACACCTCGGGCAAGCTCTCCGCTGACTGCGGCGAAGCCAAGGCACAAGCCCTTGCTACCGTTGGGCTTGATTACACTGAGATAACCAAATCGTTCACCAAACCGCGCATCGGCAGCAACGACATAATCATCGACGGTTTGTTCGGCACTGGGCTTAACAAGCCTCTTCGGGGCGCATACGAGGCCGTCATAGCCGTCATCAACGACAGCGATGCCTTGAAAGTGTCCATTGACATGCCATCAGGCCTGATGTGCGAGGACAACTCGTTCAACAATATGCAGGGGATAGTCAAAGCTGACATCACCTTGGCACTGCATGTTCCTAAATTGGCATTGCTCTTTCAGGAGTACGGCCTCTTCTCCGGCGAGATGCGGGCAATAGACATCGGGCTGTCAAACAAAGCTCTTGAAGAATGCGGTTCGCCTTTCTCGACGATTGAGTTCGGCATGGCGGCAAGCATGGTCAAACGGCGCAAACGCCACACGCACAAGGGTAACTACGGCAAAGCATTGATTGTGGCCGGCTCTTACGGTATGAGCGGCGCCGCCACATTGGCAGCCAAAGGATGCCTGCGCAGCGGCATAGGCCTGCTCAAGGTGCAAGTGCCTTCGGCATGCACTACTGCCGTGCAGTCGACAGTTCCAGAGGCGATAGTATGCCCCGACTTCCATGAGCATATCATCACGTCGCTCAATTGCGACTTGGACGGGATAAATACCACAGCTATAGGCCCGGGGCTTGGCCAAGCTCCACTGACGGAGGAAGCACTCAAAGAAATCATTGAGGCTAACCATTCGCCTATGGTAATCGATGCCGATGCCATAAACATCATTTCCGAGAACAGGTTGTTGATGAAGAAAGTGCCGGCAGGCTCCATCCTCACTCCGCACATAAAAGAGTTCGACAGGCTTGCGGGCAACAGCAAAGACCCCTACGAGCGGTTGAACAAGGCGAGGGCAATGGCCGACGAGTACAACATTTGCATCCTTCTCAAGAGTTCGTACACGGCAGCCGTAATGCCTGGCGGAAAAGTGTACTTCAACACTGCGGGCAACCCGGGCATGGCAACGGGAGGCAGCGGCGACGTGCTGACTGGCGTGGCAACTGCCCTTCTTGCTCAAGGCTACGGTAGCTTCGAGAGTGCTATCCTTTCAACTTTCGCCCACAGCCTTGCGGGCGACATAGCGGCACGAGCCAAAGGGGAAATAGGCATGACGGCAAGCGACATAGCCGATTGCTTGCCGCAAGCGTGGCAAATGCTATCAGCATCGTCGCAAGGAAGCAATACAAGCAATTGAGCAACCATGGTATGCGCAATAAAAAGTGAAATAAACACAAACTTTCATGGCAATGCCGTGCGCTTAGGCTAATTATGCATATATTTACCAAACCAAGATAATGACAACAATGAAAAAGCCAGTTTTAGCTTTGGCGCTCATTATTCCGTTATGGATGAACGCGCAAGTCAGCGCATACACGCCAAGCACAAGCATTGACAATGGCGGGGTGACGTATTTCCTGCCGCAGACCCGAATAGAGGTGACTATCGACCTCGAAAAGGAGACATACGTCCCGGGAGAGTTTTCTGAATACGCGAAAAGCGAGCTCGGCATAACAAACAAGGGGAAAATTGCCACTGACACATGGAGGATAACAAACTGCACCGTAAAATCGGCAGGCATCCCCGACCCGGAAAAGGCTTTCTTCATAAAGTACAAGGCCAAATCAGCCGCGCCGCTTCTCACCTTGACCCAAGACGGGATAATAAGAGGGATAAACATCGACCTTCCTCCTATCGAGGAGGAGACCTTCACGCCCTCAACCAAATCAAACAAAGCTAAGGCGGTGGAATCCTACATGACCCAAGAGATGCTCATGGCCTCATCGACGAGCCGAAAGGCAAAACTCTTTGCCCGGGAGATTTTCGACATCAGGGAAAGCAGGAACCTGCTGCTGCGCGGCGAGGCCGAGACAATGCCGGGCGACAACGAATCGCTGAAGCTTGTCCTAAGCAAACTTGACGAGCAAGAAAAAGCATTCCTGGCCACTTTCATCGGCGAAACGACTATAGAGACCAAGCAAGTCAAGCTGAGCATCAATCCCGAAACATGCAAAGGCAAAACGATCATCTGCCGCTTCTCGAAAAGATTCGGCTTAGTCGATGCCGACGACCTCTCGGGCGAACCCGTATACATAGAGCTCGAAAACCTCAACACGGTGCCGGTTGACCCCTCTGCCACGGCAATAAACAACAAAAACGCCAAAGTGGAGGGCGTAGTCTACAATGTCCCCGGCAAGGCCGCAGTGAAAATAAGCATGGCAGGCGTGAAACTTGCCCAAGCAACATTGCTGGTGACACAATTCGGCAACACCGAGGTGCTTGGCAATGTGCTGTTCAGCAAAAGCTCTGCAATAAGTGTCGAGTTCGACCCAAACAGCGGAGCACTGCTGCACGTCGAACAGTGAATACACCATGAACGGCATACAGACCATTGACGTTGCAATGCAAAGGTTCAATCATAATAAAGCCTCTGCCTGTTGCACCGCTATGCCCTATTGCCGTTTTTTATGTACTTTTGCCTGCACTGCTAACACGCCCAATCTAGTACCTGAAAATGGAATGCATATTAAAATACTTTCCTGGCATTAACGAAAAGCAAAAGGAGCAATTTGCCGCGCTAAAAGACCTCTACACCGATTGGAATGCCAAGATTAACGTGATTTCGAGGAAGGACATCGACAACCTCTACCTGCACCATGTGCTGCACTCGCTCAGCATCGCCAAATTCACCACATTCAACGACGGGACAAAAATCCTTGACGCCGGCACGGGGGGAGGATTTCCCGGCATACCGCTCGCCATCATGTTTCCCGCTTCATCGTTCCACCTCGTTGACAGCATCGGGAAAAAAATCAAAGTGGCAGCCGACATTGCCGCCAACATAGGCCTCGACAATGTGAGCTGCAGCAATTCACGCATAGAAAACGAAAACGGAAAGTTTGACTTCGTCGTGAGCCGCTCGGTGATGAACCTCGACGAACTCGTCAAAATCACAAAAAAGAACATCTCGGCAAAATGCCACAACGCAATGCCTAACGGGGTGATAAGCCTCAAAGGAGGGGATGTGACGCAGGAAACAAAACATTTCAAGAACATCTGCGAAGTGGAAAACATCAGCATTCATTTCAAAGAAGAATACTTCCAAACAAAGAAAATCATATACATACCTTTATTATAATACCTTTCATTTACAGACACAGCAATGAAGATAAAGAGATTCGAGTTCAACATGCTCCCTGTCAATTGCTATTTGGCCTACGACAACACCAAGGAAGCCGTTGTCATCGACCCGGGCTGCCTGTACGCAGATGAAACAAACTTCTTTGACGACTACATCAAGTCCAAAGGCTTGAACCTGAAACACTGCTTGTGTACACATCTTCACTTGGATCATGTGTTCGGATGCAAATTCATCAAAGACAACTACGGCTTAGGCATCGAGGCCAACCCCGCCGACGCGTTTTGGTTGGAACAAGCGCCCTACCAAGCCAGGTCGTTCGGGCTGACTGCCATCGCGCAGCAAGAACCGATAGAAAAACCCCTGTTCGACGGCGACAAGATAACTTTCGGGGAGTTGGAACTTGAGGCTATCTTAGTCCCCGGCCATTCGCCCGGCAGCCTGGTGTTCTATTGCGAAGAGAAGAAGATCTTGTTCTCGGGCGATGTGCTATTCCAAGGAAGCATAGGGCGCGCCGACCTGCAAGGCGGGAACTTCGAGGAACTCAAGGAAAACATCTGCAACAGGCTCTTCACCCTGCCCGACGACGTGACAGTCTATCCCGGGCATGGGCAATCAACCACAATAGGACACGAGAAAAGAAACAACCCATTCTTTATATAAAAACAACCAACTGAAAGAAACAAACGAATTAAAAATATGGAAAACGACAAGCTGCAAACAAGGCATATAGGCATCAGGCCGGAAGACAAAAAAACAATGCTCGATGCCATAGGGGTAGGCTCAATTGATGAACTCATCGACAAAGCAATGCCCGGGAATATCAGGCTGCACGAACCGCTCAACATCGGGGAAGCAATGACCGAACGCGAATACGCCGAACACATCGCAGGCCTGGCAAGCAAGAATAAGGTGTTCAAATCAATGATAGGCCAAGGTTGGTATGACTGCATCACGCCGGCAGTAATACAAAGGAACGTGTTTGAAAACCCGGTGTGGTACACTTCATACACTCCGTACCAATCGGAGATATCACAAGGCAGGCTCGAAGCGCTGATGAACTTCCAAACCATGGTGTCAGACCTCACAGCAATGCCCTTGGCCAACTGCTCGCTGCTCGATGAAGCTACGGCAGCGGCAGAGGCGGCAACAATGATGTTCTCGCTTAGGACACGCCAGCAAACCAAAGACGGGGCAAACACCTTGTTCGTCGACGAAAAGACTTTTCTACAGACACAGGCCGTGCTAAATACACGCTGCCTGCCGCAAGGCATCAACATCGTCACCGGGAATTACAAGGATTACGACCTGACACCCTCCACCTTCGGAGCAATAATACAATACCCCAACTCCGACGGAAACATTGAGGATTACAAGGACTTCGTCGACAAGGCACATGCCAACGGAACCAAAGTAGCTGTAGCCGCAGACATCATGAGCCTCGCAATTCTCGTTCCCCCAGGGGAATGGGGAGCAGACATCGTCTT
>CAZWPW010000024.1:0-4509 GCA_964635525.1 uncultured Bacteroidaceae bacterium | reverse complement strand
CTCAACGCAAAGGATGGGAATACCAATGTTCTACGGAGGGCCGTCTGCAGCATACTTCGCGACAAGGGAGGAATACAAAAGGAACATGCCAGGGCGCATCATAGGGCTGTCGAAAGACAAGTACGGCAAACTGTGCTACCGCATGGCGCTGCAAACACGCGAACAACACATCAAACGCGAGAAAGCAACATCAAACATCTGCACATCGCAAGCATTGCTAGCTACAATGGCAGGGATGTACGCAGTCTACCACGGCAAAGACGGGATAACCGCCATAGCACGGCGCATGCACAGCTATGCGGCATTCATTGACAAAGAACTCAAAGCGCTCGGATACGAACAATTGAACCAGCAATATTTCGACACGCTGCGCATCAAGCTGCCGCAAAGCCTCTCATCAACGCAAATCAGAACGGTAGCGCAAAGCAAAGGCATCAACTTCTACTACTACCCCAACGGGGAAATAGGGCTCAGCACCGATGAAACGACAAACGACGAAACGGCGAACACCGTAGCAAGCATATTCGCCATCTGCGCAGAAAAGCAGACAAGCTGCAACGCCGGGAAGAACATCGGATACGAATGCACCATCGACAGCAAGTTCGCACGCAAAAGCGACTTCCTGACACACCCGGCATTCAACAACTACCGCTCAGAAACGGAAATGATGCGCTACATCAAACGGCTCGACAGGAAAGACATATCGCTGGCGCACTCAATGATCTCGCTTGGTTCATGCACCATGAAACTCAACCCCGCAGCCACAATGTTGCCGCTCAGCAGAAGCGAAATCATGAACATACACCCCTACGCGCCGCAAGAACAAACTGAAGGATATGCTGAAATGCTTGAAAAACTGTCCTCCGACTTGGCTGCAATAACAGGACTGCACGGCGTAAGCCTCCAACCCAATTCGGGAGCGGCAGGAGAATATGCCGGGCTGCGCGCCATAAGGGCATATTTAGAGAGCAAAGGAGAAACACAACGCGACAAAGTGCTCATACCCGAATCGGCCCACGGCACTAACCCAGCATCAGCAGTACAGGCAGGATACACGCCGGTAATATGCAAATGCGACGACAAAGGAAACGTCGACATCAATGACCTCAAGGCCAAAACTGAAGAACACAAAGACGACCTGGCGGCACTCATGATAACATACCCGTCAACGCACGGCATATTTGAAGAACAGATAAAAGAGATCTGCGACATAATACACAGCGCCGGAGCGCAAGTCTACATGGACGGGGCAAACATGAACGCGCAAGTAGGCATCACAAGCCCGGGACACATAGGAGCAGACGTATGCCACCTCAACCTGCACAAGACCTTCTCGTCGCCGCACGGAGGAGGAGGGCCAGGGGCAGGACCCATCTGCGTGGCAAAGCACTTAGTACCGTTCCTGCCGCACCACCCGCACATCAACTCATCACTCAACACCGTGGCAGCAGCACCCTACGGCAGCGCGGGAATACTGCCAATCACATACGGATACATCAAGATGATGGGAAGCCAAGGGCTAACAGAGGCAACAAAACACGCGATACTAAACGCCAACTACCTCGCAGCAAAGCTCAAAGGAACGTTCGGAGTAGTATACCACAACGAAAACGGATTCGTCGGGCATGAACTCATACTCGAATGCCGCAACATCTTCAACGAAACAGGAATAAGCGAAAACGACATAGCAAAACGGCTCATGGATTACGGATACCACGCCCCGACGCTTTCATTCCCCATACATGGCACGTTGATGATAGAACCGACAGAAAGCGAAAGCCTTGACGAACTCGACCGCTTCGTCAAATGCATGGAATCCATCTACAACGAAATCATGGAAGTCAAAGAAGGGAAATACCCCGCTAACGACAACGTGCTCGTCAACGCGCCGCACCCGGAATATGAAATAGTGGGCGACGACTGGAAACACGCCTACACGAGAAGCAAGGCGGCATACCCCATCGAAGAGGTCAAGGACAACAAGTTCTGGATCAACGTGGCACGCGTCGACAACACCCTCGGCGACAGGAAACTGATGACTACACGCTACGGGAAATTCGATTGAAGGGCAACTGGAACACATTAAAGCAACCTTGCCGCGTGCGTAGCGCGCGGCAAGGTTGCTTTAATGCCTTAATCAAACCCTGTTCCTGAAAGGAGGACGGACGACTACCGCCTTCAGCTTGCGGCCGCGGATGTCAATGAACAGCTCCGTGCCGGCCTTCGAGAACTCCGTCTTGACATAACCCATGCCTATGCCTATCTTGCGCGTGGGTGACATAGTGCCAGAAGTCACATGGCCTATGGCATTGCCGGCAGCGTCAACGAAGGCGTAGCCGTGGCGCGGTATGCCGCGGTCAACCATCTCGAAACCTACCAGCTTGCGGGATACCCCGTTCTTCTTATGCGCCTCTATAATATCCCGCGCTATGAAGTCATTGCCCTCAACGAACTTCGTTATCCAGCCCAAGCCGGCCTCAATGGGAGATGTAGTATCATCAATGTCATTGCCGTAAAGGCAGAACCCCATCTCAAGCCTCAACGTGTCACGGGCACCCAAGCCCGCCGGCTTGATGCCGAACTCCTCTCCGGCCTCGAAGATGGCATCCCATACCTGACTGGCATAGTCAGGATGGAAATATAGCTCGAAACCGCCCGCTCCAGTATAACCCGTATTCGAAATGATGACTTCGCCAACACCCGCCATCTCGCCAACCTTGAACGTGTAATATGGTATCGACGACAGATCCAACGGCGTCAACTTCTGCAACGCAGCCAAAGCCTTAGGCCCCTGGACGGCAAGCTGGGCAATGTTGTCGGAGGCATTCTCAAGCTCGGCACCGTCAATCTTGTGCGCAAGGCACCAGTTCCAGTCTTTCTCAAGGTTCGCGGCGTTGACTACCAGCATGTATTTCTGTTCTTCGTAACGGTAGACAAGCAAGTCATCGACAATGCCGCCCTCGTCGTTGGGGAAACAAGTGTACTGCACCTTCCCGACCTCAAGCACAGAGGCATCGTTGGAAGTGACCTTTTGCACGAACTCAAGGGCGCGGGGTCCCTTGACCCATATCTCGCCCATGTGCGAAACATCGAAAACCCCGACCGCGTTGCACACGGCAAGGTGCTCGTCAATAATCCCTGAATACTCAATCGGCATGTCATAGCCGGCAAACTCATGCATCTTGGCGCCAAGCGCGATATGCTTCTGCGTGAAAGGAGTGCTTTTCATCTGTTTTATAGTATTTGTTTTTAATGTTTGACGCTTCCATCTGCCACAAGGCGCACTATCTCAACGATAACGTCAACGGCCTTGTGCATCGATTGCACGGGAATGAACTCGTAGCGGCCATGGAAATTCAAGCCGCCGGCGAATATGTTGGGGCAAGGAAGACCCTTGAACGACAGCTGCGCGCCGTCGGTCCCGCCCCTGATCGGCCTGACAATGGGCTCGACACCCGCATTGAGCATGGCACGCTTGGCAATGTCGACAACGTGCATTACCGGCTCAATCTGCCCGCGCATGTTGTAGTATTGGTCCTTGAGTTCGATGCTGGCAAGGTTCTCGCCCGACTCCTCGTTGAGCCTGTCAACTAAACTGGACAAAAGCTGCTTGCGCTGCTCGAACTTGCTGCGGTCGTGGTCGCGGATGATGTAGCTCAGGCGGGTCTCCTCAACCGTGCCTTCGATGCCGACAAGATGGAAGAAACCTTCGTAGCCCTCGGTCGTCTCAGGACGCTCACCGCAAGGGAGCATCGAAACGAACTTGGCAGCCAGCAACATCGAATTGACCATCTTGCCTTTGGCATATCCCGGATGAACGTTGCGTCCCTTGATTGCCACGCGGGCCGAGGCGGCATTGAAGTTCTCGTACTCCAACTCGCCAATCTCGCCCCCGTCAATGGTGTAGGCCCAATCGCAGGCGAGATGCCCGACATCTATGCGCTGGGCGCCCAAGCCTATCTCCTCATCGGGATTGAAGGCTATCCTGACCTTGCCGTGCTTGATTTCCGGGTGGGAAAGAAGGTAATCGACAGCCGTAATGATCTCGGCTATGCCCGCCTTGTCATCGGCTCCGAGCAACGTGCGCCCGTCAGTAACTATCAAGTCCTGCCCGACATACTTCTCTAACTCGGGGAACTGCGAGGGGCTCAAAACGATGCCCTCCTCCTCGCAAAGGACGATGTCGCCGCCGTCATACCCGCTAACAAGCCTCGGGGAAACGCCCTCACCCGTCATGTCGGGGCTCGTGTCAAGGTGCGCTATGAACCCGACAGTGGGAATCTCACCGCCAGAAACATTAGCCGGCAGAGTGGCGTAAAGGCAGGAATTGCCGTCAAGGACAACATCCTCAAGCCCCATGCCCTCAAGCACCTCTTTCAGGTAACGGGCTAATACCGACTGTTTGGCGGTGCTTGGCACCGAGGTGGAATTTTCATCCGACTGAGTGTCGAATGACACATACTTCAAGAAACGTTCAACTACATTCGTGCCCATGGAATCATGCTTATG
>CAZWPW010000023.1:0-15809 GCA_964635525.1 uncultured Bacteroidaceae bacterium | reverse complement strand
CGCGAACCACTTGTAGGCTGGCTTTGCAATGCCATGCCTCCGTTGGTGACAGTCGTTGAAGCCCTCTGCTTTTAGGGAAAATTGGGTAAAAAGATTTGGTGGAATCTTGAAATGTTGTTTTATTTGCAACTCGTATAGTTTCAAGCACTGCCGAAGATATGCTGTTAAAATATGCCAAGGCATCGGGCATTCGCGGCATCAGTTTGAAATCATACATCCACGGCGGGAGTTACCCCCGGCAAGCTGAGACGTGGCAAACTAAATTATTAATAAATAAACGTAACAAAAAAACTATTATGGAAACTAAGAAAGAAGCGGTTAAGAAGCAAAAGACTGGTTTTAAAGGGATTCAGGCTGCAAGCTGGGTCATTGTGGCTTGTTTTGTCATAGCTTTGTGCGTCTATAAGTTCGTCTTTGGCGACCCGGCTAATTTCATGAACGGCGACCCCAACAACCACCCGCTGCCAGGTAACATGCTCGGCACTATCTACAAGGGTGGTGTTGTCGTTCCAGTGATTCAGACCTTGTTGCTGACAGTCATTGCGTTGAGCATCGAGCGTTATTTCACTCTTCGTTCGGCTTTCGGTCGTGGCAAACTTGCAAAGTTCGTTGCTGATATTAAGGATGTTTTGTCAAAAGGCGATATGTCAAAGGCTAAGGAATTGTGCGACAAGCAGCGCGGCTCTGTGGCAAATGTCGTTGGTGCAACATTGCGCAAGTATGACGAGATGGACAAGAACACAGAATTGACCAAGGAGCAGAAAATCATAGCAATACAGAAGGAACTTGAGGAAGCTACCGCTCTCGAGTTGCCCATGATGCAGCAGAACCTGCCAATCATAGCAACAATTTCGACGCTTGGTACGTTGTTGGGATTGCTCGGTACGGTCGTTGGTATGATCCGTTCGTTTGCGGCTCTTTCTGCAGGTGGCGGTACTGACTCAGTAGCCTTGTCTACAGGTATTTCGGAGGCACTTATTAACACCGCCTTCGGTATCTTGACGGGTGCCTTGGCTGTGATATCCTACAGTTATTTCACTAACAAGATTGACAATTTGACTTTCAGCCTTGACGAGGTGGGCTTCTCGATAGTAGAAACCTTCAACGCTACCCACAAGTAAAGCTCTGCGAGCGGTGTAACCATTTAAAGGAGCAAGTTTTATGGGCAGACCTAAGATAGCAAAAAAGAGCATGTTCATTGACATGACGGCAATGAGCGACGTGACCGTCCTCTTGCTGACATTCTTCATGCTCACGTCCACTTTCATAAGGAAAGAGCCTGTTCAGGTCGTCACGCCCGCCTCGGTTTCTGAGATCAAGATACCCGAGACCAACATTTTGCAGATTCTGGTCGACAATTCGGGCAAGATATTCATGAGCCTTGACAAGCAGGACGACATGATCAACACTTTGGAGAAAGTGGGTGAGGCGTATGGCATAACATTCACCGACGAGGAGAAGAAGACCTTCTCAGTAGCGCAAACCTTCGGGGTACCGATGAAGGATATGCGCCGGTTCTTGGCCATGCCGGGCGATGACCGCGACAAGGTGCTTAAGGACTACGGCATCCCTTGCGACAGCATCGACAACCAGTTCAAGGTTTGGATCAGTTGCGCCCGTTCGGCCAACAGGGATTTGCGAATCGCAATCAAAGCCGACCAAACCACGCCTTACTCGGTGATAAAAAATGTGATGAACTCGCTTCAGGACTTGAGGGAGAATCGTTACAACTTGATTACCTCGCTCAAGACAAGTTCTGACGAATAACAGAAAGGATTAATCATGGCAGAAGTACAAGATACCAGTACCAGCAAGAAGAAAGGCAAAGGTAGCAAACAGAAGAAAATCAACGTGCGCGTGGACTTCACGCCGATGGTTGACATGAACATGTTGCTCATCACTTTCTTCATGCTCTGTACATCGTTGAGCAAGCCTCAGACGATGGAAATAAGCATGCCTTCTAATGACAAGAACATCACCGAGGAGATGCAGAACAAGGTCAAGGCATCGCAGGCTTTGACAATATTGCTGGCGGGTGACGACAAGTTGTATTATTACGAAGGCGAGCCGAACTATGAGGATTACACCTCTTTGATAGAAACCAACTACACGAGCGAAGGCATACGCACAGTCCTTCTGAGGAAGAATGCAGATGCAGTAAAGCAAGTGCAGGAGTTGAAGAAAAAGAAGGAAAACCTCGAGATTGACGATGAGGAGTACCGCAAGCAAGTGGCCGAGGTCAAGGGGGCAAAAGATACGCCTACCATAATTATCAAAGCCACCGATGATTCGACTTACAAGAACCTTATCGACGCGCTTGACGAGATGCAAATATGCAGCATCGGCAAATATGTGATAGTAGACATAACCGAGGGCGACCTCTATCTCATAGACAACTATTTGTCGAGAGGAGAACTCACCGCCCAAGCCCAATCAGAAAGTTAATAAGTACTCACCAGATAAAAGAATAGGAAATTATGGCAAAAGTCGATTTAGCTTCTTTGGAATGGTGTGAACTTATTTTCAAAGACCGCAACAAAAACTATGGCGCTTACAAGATGCGCCGTGATTTGGGCAGACGGCAAACGTTCGCCTTGATAGTGGTGGCAGTCGTGGCGATAGTGGGCTTCTCGGCACCCCGCCTGATCAAGATGGCCTTGCCCGAGAAGAAAGATGTCATGACGGAGGTGACCCAATTGTCGGCACTTGATCAACCGGAAGTAAAACAAGAGGAATTGGTCAAGCCGGTAGAGCAGGTTGCTCCTCCTCCAAAGCTTAAGAGCACGATAAAGTTCACTCCTCCTGTGATTAAGGCCGATGAGGAAGTTCCAGATGATGAGCAACTTCGTTCGCAAGACGAGCTTGCAGAGACGAAGCTGCAGATATCTATCGCTGACGTGCAAGGCAACGACGAACTCGATGGTGCCGACATTGCTGACTTGCAGGAACTCATAACCCAGGCTCCGGTAGAAGAGAAGCCTTACGTGCATGTTGAACAGATGCCGCAGTTCCCTGGTGGCAATGAGGAATTGCTCAACTACATATCCAAACAGTTGAAGTATCCCGTCATTGCCCAGGAAAACGGAATTGAGGGCATGGTTGTCGTGCAGTTCGTCGTCAAGGCCGATGGACACGTTGGAGACATAAAGGTCGTGCGTTCCTTGGATCCTTACTGCGATAGGGAGGCCGTGCGCGTGGTGCAGTCATTGCCCCAATGGATTCCAGGCAAGCAGAACGGGCGCAATGTCCCGGTTTACTACACGCTTCCTATCAGGTTCAAGTTGAACTGATGCAGCTGACGTAAATGAGCATCAAGCAAATATTCCTATGTTCCATGTTGGCCTGCGCGGCTTATTCGTGCGGGCCAAGGAACACGGGAGACGGGCAAACGCTTTATTCAGGCGAAATAAAGATAGCGGTCGATGAATCGCTAAAACCGATAGTCGAGGAGGAACTCCAAGTCTATCATGCCTTTACACCTGAGGCTACTATCACTCCGATATATTGCAGCGAGGTTGAGGCTATTAACCTGCTGATTAAGGACAGCGTCAGGTTAGTCATCGCCAACCGCCGGCTGACGGACGAGGAGGTGGCCAATTTCAATTCGAGGAAGTTCTTTCCGCAATCAATACGTTTTGCCGTAGGCGGCATAGCTTTGATTACGAACAAGGAAAACCCAGATTCGTTAATCAGCGTAAACCAGTTAAAGGGAATAATGATGGGCAAAATCTCCAATTGGAGTGAGTTGTCCCCCACAAACCGTTTAGGCGGCATTCAAGTCGTTTTTGACAATCCGAATTCGGGTACTGTCCGCTATGCGATAGATTCGATTTGTCAGGGTGCCGAATTGTCAGATAACATGACAGCCCTAAACCTGAACGAGCAAGTAATTGATTATGTTTCGAAAAACAAAGCCTCTTTAGGCGTTATAGGCGTTAATTGGATAGGCAATAAGGCCGACACGACGAGGTTGACGTTCAACGAATCGGTCAATGTCATGTCGGTTACCAATTACCCAGTGCCTACCGACGAGAATTGCGTCAAGCCTTACCAAGCATATTTGGCATTGAGGTCCTATCCTCTGACGCATGACATCTTTGTGTTGGTGAACGATCCTCGTGGCGCGTTGCCTACTGGCCTGTTGACTTTCCTGACGAGCGACAAAGGGCAGCGGATAGTTTTGAAATCAGGGTTAGTGCCGGCAACGCAACCAGTTAGACTCGTTAACGTGAAGGATAATTAAAACATTTAAACCAAATAAACTATGCAGATTTATAAAAAGATATGTGTTACCTGCTGCGCAATTTTTGCAGCAGCAACTCTTTGGGCACAAGATACGCTGAGTGAGGAGTTGCAGCAACAAGTCAATCAAATTGCAGCCACGATAGACAGTAACCCATCGGCGGCCATGAAGCAATTTGACGACTTGACAAAGGGAAAGAACAAAAAGAATTCGGCTTTAGCTGTGGCGATAGGCAAGGTTTATTTGGAGAGGGACGAGATAGATAAGGCAAGTGCTTACTCGGAGAAAGCCAAGGCAATCAACCGCAAGAGCGCGATAGTCAACCTCTTAGCGGGTGATGTTGCACTGAAGAAGAAAAACATCGGTGAGGCAGGGAGCTACTATGAGCAGGCGATAATGTTTGACAAAGACTGCTCAGAAGCCTACTATAAGTTTGCCCGCCTGTATTTGAACGTTAACCCACAGCTCTCAGTTGAAAAACTGCTTGAGTACAAAGAACGCCACCCGGAAGACTTGGACCTTTACCGCGAGTTGGGAAATGCCTATTACCTGATAGGCAAGTATAGCGATGCCAAATCCGCATACGACAACTTCATGACCTCTGGGGAGCCTAACGCGCAGGATTATGCTCGCTACTCGAACCTGTTGTTCTTGAGCAAGGATTACGCCGGTTCAATGGACATGGCGCAGAAAGGCTTGCAAATGAATCCAGACGACCATTTGCTCAAGCGTTTGTTGATGTATGACAATTACGAGTTGGGGCACTTTTCGGATGGGGTAGAAGCTGCCAATAATTTCTTTGCCGTGGATGACACGTCCAACTTTGTGTATCTCGACTACTTATATTACGGGAGGCTGCTCCTTTCACAGAAGCAAGACAATCTTGCAATAGAGCAATTCAAAAAGGCAGAAAGCATGGATCCTGACGGGCAGTACCCTGAAATTGTGAAGGAACTATCATCCGTTTTTGAAGGGTTGCAGAACTATCCGGAAGCAATCAGTTATTATGAAAGGTTTTTGGATTTGTCAGGCACAGAAGATGTCTCGAACTTGTTCATGCTAGGCCGCCTTTATTATATGGCTGCAAGCGCGGATGACTCTGTTTATGATGACTCGCCGGCCGATACTACTGCCACAGGCATAAGCCTGAGAAAAGCTAATTACATTGAGCGTGCCGATACTATCTTTGCAGAAGTAGCTCTGAAAGCTCCCGACAGCTATTTAGGTATGTTCTGGAGGGCAAGGGCAAACTCTTTAGCTGACCCAGAGACTACATTAGGATATGCAAAACCCTATTATGAGGCATCATTGGCAATTTTGGAATCGAACCCGAATTCGGCTAAAGCTAACATCGTTGAATGCCTGAAGTACCTTGGCTATTACTACTTCGTTCAAGAGGATTTAGATCAGTCAAAATCGTATTGGGAGAGAGTCCTGCAAATAACCCCGAACGACGCGGCGGCACTTCAAGTTCTGGAGTTTATCAATGCAGCCCAGAAGTAAAAGATAGAGCAATAGATATAGATAAAGTCCGGCGGATTCGTCAACCGAAATCCGCCGGACTTTTTAATTACTTGTTAACCTTAGGCAGAAGCCATTCCGGTAGGCTCGTTCATAAATGATTCATTTCGTGTGTGAATTAAAACATCAGAGTGTCATTTGAACTTGCATTCGGATACAATTATTAATCAAGGTATAAATTGCCAAATCAAGCCCATCAAATAGCAAAATGAGAGGTTCTGTGTGTGTTTCTCTCCCCTAAATGTTTACATTTTGCATAAAAGTGTCAAATTAACATAGTATGCAGGTTTTTTGTGACGTAATGTATTTGAAAGTATTATCCCGGAAGTTATATTTGCAAAATATTTTTTGGCATTAGTTGAGAAATTAGTGCTTAAAATGCTTATAGATTGTTTATATTTGCCTCTGGTGTGTATTGCGCAAGGATGTGATGACTTGCTGTGAGGAGGAAGTAATATATAGGGAATTAAATTAATAGTTAATATCAAAAACAGCTAAAAGAGTATTTTATGAGAAAAGTGTTACGAGTGTTGTTCCTGCTTCTGTTCTGTTGTGCTTCTGCACTTAACGCGCAGAACATAACGGTCAGGGGGACTGTCACTTCTGCCGATGATGGCCTCGGCGTCATAGGAGCTACGGTGACTGTAAAAGGAAATACCTCAATCGGTACTGTTACTGATTTTGAAGGTAATTTTTCACTAAGTGTTCCTTCGGGATCCACCATTGTTATATCTTATGTGGGCTACAAGTCGCAAGAGCTGAAGGCGGAAGACGGCAAGACCATGAAAGTCGTTTTGCAAACCGATTCCGAACAGTTAGGTGAAGTGGTTGTCACAGGTATACAAAAGATGGACAAACGCCTCTTCACGGGTGCAACGACCCAACTCGATGCCGAGAAGGCCAAGTTGGATGGTATACCTGACATCAGCCGTGCCTTGGAAGGCCGCGTTGCAGGTGTGACTGTGCAGAATGTGTCTGGAACATTTGGAACAGCCCCGAAGATACGCGTGCGTGGTGCAACCTCCATTTATGGCAATTCAACTCCGTTGTGGGTTGTAGATGGCGTGATATTGGAAGATGCGGTTGACGTTTCGGCTGATGACCTTTCATCAGGTGATGCCACGACGTTGATATCGTCGGCAGTGGCAGGCATCAATGCCGATGACATTGAGAGCTTCCAGATCCTTAAAGACGGTTCGGCAACTTCTATCTATGGTGCGCGCGCCATGGCCGGAGTCGTTGTTGTCACCACAAAACGTGGTAAGACAGGTGTCAGCACCGTCAACTACACTGGCGAGTTCACGACACGCATGAAGCCGAACTACCGCAACTATAACATTTCCAACTCGCAAGAGCAAATGGGCATTTATAAGGAAATGCAGGCTAAAGGTTGGTTGAACTTCACTTCGTTGATTAACGCATCAACATCTGGTATCTATGGGCGCATGTATTCGCTCATGACGGAGTTCGATGCAAATGGCAACTTCTTGCTGAAGAATACCGAATCGGCGATGAACAACTATTTGCGCGAGGCCGAGATGCGAAACACCGACTGGTTTGACCTGTTGTTCAGCAATGCGCTCATGCAAAACCATTCCGTCAGCATTTCCGGAGGTACTGAAAAGGCCAAATTCTATGCATCGTTGTCAGCTCTCTATGACCCGGGTTGGACCGAGCGCAGCAGGGTGAACCGCTACACCGCAAACATGAATGCAACATTTGACGTGTCAAAGTGGGTTAGCTTGACCCTCTTGTCGAGCGGCTCTTATCGTAAGCAACAAGCTCCGGGTACATTGGATCAAACAATTGACGTTGTCTCAGGTGAGGTTTCCCGTAGTTTTGACATTAACCCGTTCAGTTATGCTTTGAATACGTCAAGGACACTTGACCCGAGCATGACATTCACGAGGAACTATGCGTCGTTCAATATATTCGACGAATTGGAGAACAACTACATCAACCTTGATGTCAAGGATATACGTTTCCAGACAGAATTGACTTGGAAGCCAATCCTCGGGTTGGAATTCCACGGCTTGGTGTCATATAGGGTTCAGGGATCTGTAAATGAGCATATCGTGACTGAGAACTCAAACCAAGCAGAAGCCTACCGTGCAGGTGTTGACGACCCGAACATAATGTACTTGAACCCCTATCTCTACGAAAACCCTGACAATCCTGGCGAAAGGCCTATATCTGTCATGGAAGAGGGAGGTATCTACTACCGCAACGACTATTCAGTCGAGCAGTTGGACTTCCGCGGAACAGTGCAGTACAACAAGGTAACAAATGATGAGAAACACATAATCAACATCTTTGCCGGTACTGAGGTCAACAAGACTGACAAGAACCAGGTTTATTTCGAAGGTTATGGCTTCCTTTACGAGAATGGATACATTCCTTCAATGGACCCGAACTTGTTCCTTCAAATGAAGGATGAAGGTGGCGATTACTATGGCAACACGTGGACATACGACCGCAGCTTGGCATACTTCGCATCTGCGAACTATTCATTCAAGGGCAAGTACACGTTCAACTTGACAGGACGTTATGAAGGCTCGAACATGCTTGGTCGTTCACGCTCGGCACGTTGGTTGCCAACCTACAACGTCGCTTTTGCATGGAACGGGCATGAAGAGAAATTCTTCAAGAACATCGAAAACTGGATGTCGCACATGGGATTCCGCATCTCTTATTCGTTGACGGCAGACCGTGGCCCATCAAGCGTGTCAAATGCATTGCCTATCTATTATTCGACGCAGATATGGCGTCCCGAACGCGACTTGTTCGAAACGGGCATCATGCTCTACGACTTGCAGAACTCTTCTCTGACATACGAGAAGAAGAAAGAAATCAACATAGGAACTGACCTCGGTTTCTTCAACAACCGCATCAACCTGACGGTAGATGTCTATTGGCGTAACAACTACGACCTGATAGGATACATCAACACAGAAGGTGCCGGCGGAATAATCGCGAAGTTGGGTAACGTGGCAGCCATGAAATCAAACGGTGCAGAGTTGACTTTGTCGACGCGCAACGTTCAAAATAAAGATTTCTCATGGACAACCGACTTTACATTCGCCAAGTCAAGGACCAAGATCACCGAACTTGACTCACGTTCGAGCGTGATGGATCTCATACAAGGAACAGGCTACGCGATGCTTGGCCGCCCGGTTCGCTCGCTCTACTCTTTGAACTTCCAAGGGTTGAACGATGAAGGTCTTCCGACGTTCATAAACGAAATCGGAGAATTTACGATTTCAGACATCAACTTCCAAGAGTACGACAACGTTGATGAGTACCTTGTATACGAAGGCCCGACCGACCCGACCATAACAGGTAGCTTTGGTAACATCTTCGACTACAAAAACTGGCGTCTGAATATCTTCATAACTTACTCTTTCGGCAACGTGGTGCGTCTTGACCCTGTTTTCTCGTCATCGTACAGCGACATGACAGCATCTCCCCGCGAGTTCAAGAACAGGTGGGCAGTGCCAGGCGATGAGTATGTGACTACCATCCCGACGATTGCCAGCACCCGCCAGTTGGACAATGACCCATATTTGAGCTATGCCTACAATGCTTACAACTATTCTACTGAGCGTGTGGCAAGCGGCAGTTTCATAAGGATGAAAGAGATTTCATTGACCTACATGCTGCCAGGCAAGTTCGTCAGGAAGATAGGCCTCTCGAATGCTTCATTGAAAGTGGCAGGAACAAACTTGTTCCTCATCTATGCAGACAAGAAATTGAATGGCCAGGATCCCGAGTTCGTGAACTCAGGCGGTGTCGCTACCCCGTTGGCTAAACAGTTTACTTTCACTTTAAGATTGGGAATCTAACAACATATAATTATGGAAAGGAATAGAATGAAATATTTTCTTGGTATAGCAGCTTGTCTGTCGCTCATGACAATGTCATGCAATGACTTCCTTGACAAGACCCCCGATACAAGGACCGAGATTACTACGGTTGATGCTGTGCGCCAGCTTTTGGCAACGGCTTACACGCAGTTCAACTATGGACTGATTGCAGAATTAAGCAGTGATAACGTCGTTGACAACAATGCGCCCCACGAGTCGAACTACGTGGATGGGACAGTTTACTACTCGTTGTCGGCCTACGACCGCATGAGCGATGAGCTTTTTGCCTTTGAGGAGGGTGAATCGGGCACTGGCAATGACACCCCGTCAAACGTTTGGGAAGGCCACTATGCTGCAATAGCAACAGTGAACCATGCTTTTGAAAACCTTGAGCGCATCGAGGCAGAGCAGGAATTGTCGACTACCGAGCAGCGGATGGCTGAAGCCTGCTGGGGAGAGGGCTATTTGTCAAGGGCCTATCACCATTTCATCCTTGTCAACATGTTTTCACAAGCTTATAGGAGCGATGAACTCAGCCTCTCAGACATAGGTGTTCCATACGTGACAGAACCTGAAACTGATTTGCTCAAGCACTACGAGCGCGGTACTGTCACCGAAACTTACCAAATGATAGAGCAAGACCTGCAAGAAGGCCTAAAGAGAGTTACTGACGCCTATTATTCAGTACCCAAGTATCACTTCAACAAGAATGCAGCATACGCTTTTGCGGCGCGTTTCTACTTGTTCAAGCATGAATACGATTCCGTAATCAAGTATGCCAACATGGTATTAGGCGATACTCCAGGGCAAGTTAGTAGCGGCTTGCTTAGGGATTATACCGTGTTCAAGGGCTTGAGCACCTCAAGCGATTACGCCAATGCATGGATTGACAACGACTGCCAGGCAAACCTCTTCCTACTGTCAACCTATTCTACGGCTATGCGTTACCTATGCCTTGGCTACCGTTATGCCTTGAACCAGGAGGCAGCGGCGGGGTCTGTCAACAACTTTGGCCCCTCATGGAACTTGTCGATACACCCGACATTCTTGAGTTCAGGCCTTTACGTCAACGGAAAGCAGGATTACGGCATGATGAGCGCCAAACTTAGCGAATCGTTCCGCACTGTTGACAAGATAGCGCAAACAGGCTATGCGATGATTATACGCATGGAGTTCACAACTGATTTGTTGCTGCTTGAACGCGCCGAGGCCTATATCATGAAGGGTGACTTGGCATCAGCATTAGCCGACTTGCAAGCATGGGATTCGAACATGCAGAACACTCCGGTTGACTATTCAAACTATTTCAGGGATTTGACCGAGGATAGGATATTAAGTTTCTACACGGAGTCCTACAGCTATGCCAAGAACATGTTGCTTGACTACAGCCATCTTCCTGACATGATTCCGGGCTATTCCATAACTTCAGACGAAATGGAGGCCTACATGAACTGCTTAATGCACTTCCGCCGCCTTGAGACCCTCCACACCGGGATGCGCTTCTTCGACCTCAAGCGTTTGGGCATTGAGTACTCGCATGAGATAGGCAAAGCAACAGGAGTGCTGGAGCCAGAGCGCACCGAGTTCCTTTCTTGGAATGACCCGCGTCGCGCTTTGGAAGTACCCGCCGAATCGATAGCGATGGGACTCGAATCCTCACGTTCCTCTTCTGAACTTCCTTCTACAGTTGCTTCTCCAGGCGATTTGGAGATGGATGTATTAGAGTAAAATTATTAACCTGACAAATTGAAGTAATTATGAGAAAGAGCATATTAAACAAATTGTTGATTGCCGCATTCTCCGTTGCCGCTTTCGTTGCATGCAACGATGATGAGTTTGGCGACACGATTTTCCCGGAGGTAAGTGACGCGTTGGATCCTACCTCAGCCACCTTCGCTCTCGATACGTTTATCATCGAGAACTATTTGAACCCCTACAACATGCGCTTTGACTATAAGCTGTCGGACATAGAGGCAGACATGGAGTACAACCTTGCTCCAGCAAGTTACAGCAACAGCATTGACATGGCGGTGCTTGTGAAGTATCTATGGTACGATGTGTACGAAACCGTAAATGCCCGTTCTACGGCGGCAGATGCCTATGACGAGTTCTTCATGAAACGCTACAGCCCGCGCATGATAATGTTAGTAGGCTCACCGGCTATCAACCAGTCGTCGGGAACAGAAGTACTCGGTTTGGCAGAAGGAGGAGTGAAAATCACGCTATATGCTGTCAACGAACTTGACATCAGTGATTTGTCGACACTCAATGAGCGGTTTTTCAAAACCCTGCACCATGAGTTCATGCACATTCTCCACCAAACCATAGCATACGCTGAAGACTTCTACCAAATATCCGATGGCTACTATAACCCGTTGAGTTGGCAAGAAACGGAAGACATAGCCGCCCGCACTACCGGCTTTATAACAGCATACGCAAGCTATGGCGAGGACGAGGATTTTGTTGAGACGATAGCCAATTACGTCATCAACACCGAGGAACAGTGGCAACAATTCTTAGTTGATGCCTCAAGGGGGTACGAAGAGGTTGAGGTTTCGGCCTCCGATTACACAGCGGCAGTGAATGACGGAACATTCATCATGGTAACAAGCACTATAAGCAGCGCTACGGGAGGCGTAGCCTACTATACTATTTTGCGCTACACTGTTCAACGTGACGAGAACGACAATCCCATCTTGGATGAAGACGGTAACTTGATATATATCGACAGCGATTCAGTTGATGGTGCCGAGGTAATCCAGACGAAACTGGAATACTGCCGCGACTACTTATATGACGAATTCGGGATTGACTTAGATGAACTGCGTGCAGAGGTTCTCAGCAAAATGTACGTCATGGATAATGACGGAGAACCGGTCAAAGACTCAAGTGGCAACTACATAAACATGTTGCTGTATCCTACGACATCTGATCCTACGATGACCGTAATGGATTCGTTGAGGTATCAAGTCACGCGCTTTGAAGAGTATGCTTTAGAATTACAAAACCAAGCACAGAATTGAGTAGAAAGATGAAAAAGTTAACATATTTTTTGCCATTAATGGCCCTGCCTCTGATTATTGCATCATGTTCGCCTTATGAAGACGACCTATTCTCAATGTCAGCAATTGAGCGCTTGGAGGCAGATGCCGAAAGCACGATGGAATTGCTATGTTCTGCCGAGAACGGCTGGGAGATGCTTTATTTCCTCAATGAAGAGGAGGACATTCCGTGCTACACTTTGTTAGTGAAGTTCAGAAGAAGTGGTGATGACGGAGTAGCGCAGTTTGCTTCCTATTCGGATGTAACGAACAACTCCTACCTGTTATCGGAGGAATCGCCTTTCACAATGTCCCTTGACAATTCAACGGTTTTGTCGTTCAACACCTACAACTCACTCTTCCACATTTTTTCTGACCCGACATACACAGGGACATCGTCTGTCTCGTCATCCACAAGCTATTCATACGGATCAGGCATGTTGGGCGACTACGAGTTCATGGTGGTTGACCACAGCAGCGACGACGAGATTTTATTGAAAGGAAAGAAACGCCAGACATATACCGTCTTGCGCCGCTTGGCTGATGACATTGACTGGCAGGATTATTTTACCCAGCTGAATGCGCAGAAAAACGTGATGTTCTCAAATAATCCCGCGCCGCTGCGTTTGACGTGCGGTGACAGGAGTTTCCATCTGTACAGTGGCTCGACATCTATTTTCCAAGTAGTTGATGCAACTACCGATGACGGTTTGCTGACAGCCGCCACGGACTGGAAGTTTGTGTTGGCATTGAGCGGCTTGCGCTTTATCAACGAGTTTGATGAAGAAGGGGTTTCTGCAGGCCAAGACTTCTACTACAATGCCGACAGCACACGTTTGGAGAGCTATGACGACAATGGCAACCTCTTGGCTTACATTGAGGCTGCCGATCCATACTGGTTCTTCAACTATGTCAACACTCCCAATGACGGAGGTACAACAGCTAACAATTGGGGAGTGATTTACGATGGAATGGGGACAACGGCGAAGGCTCTTTACGACAGAATATATGCCACAGCGTGGGGACAAGCCTATTCAACTTTCCAGTTGACGTTTTCTTGCAACACAAATATTCATAGGCTTGGCATATCTGGCTCGGGCATACAGGAGAACCGATTGTACTGTGAATTGACCAAAACAGTCGACGACGAGGCACAAACAGTATCCTATCACTTGGGTGATGAAAGCTCATACATGTATGTAGCGTTCAACAACACCGATGGTGCTATGGAGGAGTTCTACAGCTATTTCGACAATGGCGAAAGCTACACCTTTGAGGTTCCTGAGCCATTTAACTTGTCAACATTGAGGATGGTAAATGTCAATGACCCCGAGTTCTCGTTCATTGTCGAATACAAATAAAAAATCAACAGCAGTTATTTATTAAAATAAAAAGTCATGAAAAAGAAATTGATTACTTTGTTGGCATTATTGCCAAGCGTAGTGATGGTGGGCCAAGAAGTCTTGCCAACCATGCAATTGCAAAATGTAAAGCCTGAAGGCTTTGACAAGATTTCGGTAAATGTCCAAGAGTTATGCCCGATTTACACAGTAGAACAATCGAGCACAAAAGCTAAGGCTCCAACAGCAACATTCGTCTTGACGGCTGACCACACCAAAGGTGCTTATACAGCAGGGATGACCTCAGACTTCCTATCTTATTCAAACTCGATAGCTATTGGCTCGCTTTATTACCCGGTATACTTCACCCCTTATACCTTAACCACTGACGGAGTCTATACCACCGACCAGTTCAATCCAACCTATTCTTGGTCATACACTACGTCTGAAGGCACCTATGAGATGTATGTCACTGAGGATGGCGAGGGTGTGCTGAATTATCCTGGCGAAGACAAAGTGTTCGGTTCTGTTTATTACCCGGTAGTTACCGGCGTTGACGACGGGACAACGATCACGTATGACCGCGCAACCTCTTTATATGGAACAGGAGGCGATTACGGTGCTTATTATCTTACTCTGTTCAATCAGGAAGAGTCCCTGTCAATGTATGAGTATGTCACACACCAAGGCATGTATTTAACAGCAAGCTCGGCTTCGACAGGAAGTATTTTTAACTATGGTACAGGATATGGAGCACAAGTTATGCAGGTGTTCAACGAACCAACCCAGCCGCTCTTGATTTATGGTGGCCATCTTAATTTAATGTCTTACCCAACCACTTCAGAGGCAATATTGCAAAACAATTCCTCTTTGACCCTCGAGGTTTGGACTTGCAATATGCAAGACTATTCGGTTGAACTTCTTGATTTGATTGGAACAACGACCATCGATTCTTCTGATGCCATACTTCAAATATCATCAGGTGGGTATAATTATTATTCAGCTAGCTATGAATTCGCTTACACTGATACTTGGGGCATGCCGATTCTCTCACCAATCGTTGTTCCTACAGGCA
This sequence comes from uncultured Bacteroidaceae bacterium, assembly GCA_964635525.1. Taxonomy (GTDB): domain Bacteria; phylum Bacteroidota; class Bacteroidia; order Bacteroidales; family Bacteroidaceae; genus Avibacteroides. The sequence goes on along the minus strand of CAZWPW010000023.1, from coordinate 726 downwards.
CAAAGTTTGCCGTTAAGGTATCAGGTTTTGACAACACAGATGTCAATGCATCGTTATTGTTCGGCATTCCAGGCGGAGGCTATGGTTACATACCAGGGTATGCGTATTTGAGTAGCGCTGATGATCCAGAAACTTTTGGCCGCCTTATGTTTTCAAACAATGATTGGTCGGGAACAAATGTGACGATATCATTGTATGCTGACATGCTGTCGGCTTTTTGGACCTTCGATACTATGCAAGCCCCAACAGCCGGCGGCTATGTGTATGTTGAAGACGTTGAATTTACTGATGGCAGTACTGGAAATATTGCATATAACATCTGTTACACTTCGGCACCGATGCAATCGACATCAGGTTGGGACAACTTCACTATTGTAACTCCCGATTGGATAACCCTTGCCTCGAACGACGTATATTACGCAACTTCTTGGGAAGACAGCTATGCCTACGCGCCAGTGTTTGTTGCAGAAGCGCTCCCCGATGGAGTTACAGGACGTTCAGATTACATTAGCATTGAAGCACCATTGATCGGCATGAACTGGGCAATCAAAGTTGGCCAAGGTGATTGGGATCCAGACGAAATGGAGTCGGGCATCGAAGAGGCTAAGCAAACTGCCACCGACGTGAAAGTCTTTGTTTCGGGTGATGTCCTCAATATTGCTTACGGCGAAGGCTATGAAAAGGCTGATGTTTACAACTTGTCGGGCGTGAAAGTGGCAAGCTACA
>CAZWPW010000022.1:0-15924 GCA_964635525.1 uncultured Bacteroidaceae bacterium | reverse complement strand
AACCTAAACCTGATTTTTTATTTTTAGGTGATTAAAACCTGAAGTGCGCGAAAGCGCGGTTAGCCTCTGCCATGCGGTGCATGTCTTCCTTTCGCTTGAAGGCCGCGCCTTGCTCGTTGTAGGCGTCGACTATTTCAGCTGCCAGCTTCTCGGCCATCGACTTGCCTCCGCGCTTGCGGGCAAATTGTATCATATTCTTCATTGATATTGACTCCTTCCTTTCCGGCCTCACCTCGGTGGGGACTTGGAAGGTTGCCCCACCTATGCGGCGGGATTTAACCTCAACCTGCGGGGTTATGTTTTCAAGTGCTTTCTTCCATATCTCCAATGGGGTCTTTTCCTCAGAGGCGAGTTTTTTCTTGACTATTTCCAATGAAGCATAGAAGATGGCGTACGATTTGTTCTTCTTGCCGTCATACATCAGGTGGTTGACGAACTTCGACACTTTCTGGTCGTTGAACACTGGGTCGGGCAGTATGACCCTTTTCTTTGGTTTTGCTTTTCTCATTTGTTGTTGCTTGTAATTTTTCGTTTGGGGCTGCACATTCGTCTTCAACGCGCTAACGGGCGCATTTACTCAACCTTGGCGCAAATCCTTACGAGCCTGTTTTTGTTTTTCTTTGTTTATCGTTTTGTTTTGCGGAGTCACTTCTTTGCTTGTGCCTGCTTGGGCCGTTTGACACCGTATTTTGAACGCCTCTGTGTGCGGTTTGCAACGCCAGCCGTGTCGAGCGTCCCGCGCACGATGTGGTAGCGCACGCCAGGAAGGTCCTTCACACGCCCTCCCCTAACGAGCACTATGGAGTGTTCTTGGAGGTTGTGGCCTTCTCCCGGTATGTACGAATTGACTTCCTTCTTGTTGGTCAGCCTCACGCGGGCGACCTTTCTCATTGCCGAATTCGGCTTCTTGGGCGTGGTGGTGTAGACCCTGACGCAGACGCCTCGTCGCTGCGGGCAGGAGTCGAGTGCAGGTGATTTGCTCTTCTCTACCAGCACTTTACGCCCTTTCCTTACTAATTGTTGGATTGTAGGCATTTGTTGAGTGTTTTAATTTTATATTTGTTTTTATATTTCTTTCCAGCTGTATATATTTCGGGGTGCGAAGTTACGCAATGTTTTTCACTCTGCCATGCTTTGTGCCATTTTTTTCTAACGGATGCCTCTGGCGTGCATGCTTTGAGGTTCTGCCTCGGGCGGCTTGCTGTTTTTCTTGAGGTGGGATGGAATGTTTCCTTGGGTAGTATGTTATTTTTATTTTTACCTTAAGAATATGTGTTTGCAAGGTAAAAATATATAATCTTACGGTAAAGATATGTATTTTTAGAGTAAAAACAAAGATTTCTTCCTACCCTGGGTGGTTTTTCTTCCTATGCAGGGGATTTTATCGCGGGTAGCGTTGAGTGTTTTCGTGGTAAGCGCCGCGGATTTTCGTCTTGCCCGCGCTGCTTTTTGGTATTGCCCTGTTTGTGTTTTCGCAGTTTGTTTTGTTGTTCCGGGGTGCTTGCTTTGCTGTTTCGGGCAGCTTGTTTTTCAGATTTAGGGAGTTTGCTCTGCTGCGGAGGGCGGGTTGCGTGCGGATGTTAGGGTTATTCTTCGTACATTTTATCTATTTCGGCGGCGTGGTTTTCGTATATTGTTTGCCTGCGGAGTTTGAGTGTGTTTGTGAGTTCTCTTTTAGCCATGTCGAATGGTTCGGCGAGTAGCGTGAAGCGTTTTACTTGCTCGTAGTATGCGAATTGCGTTTGCAGTTTTGCTATCCTGCGCGCCATGAGTTCATATACGGCTTTGTTTGTTACGAGTTCTTCTTTGGTTTTGCATTCGATGCCTTGTTTTTTGGCATGTTCTTCGAGTTGCTTGTAGTCTGGGACTATTAGCGCTGCGACGTATTTGCGGTTGTCGGCTATGATGCATGCTTGGTCTATGCATGCGTCGACGACGAGTGCTGTTTCTATGGCTTGGGGCGCGATGTATTTGCCGTTTGATGTTTTGAAGAGGTCTTTTATCCTTTCGGTGATGTAGAGCGTTCCGTTTTCGAAGCGTCCCGCGTCTCCTGTGCGGAACCATCCGTCGGGCGTGAATGCTTGTTTGTTTGCTTCCGGCTTGTTGTAGTATCCTTTTGTGACGGTTGCCCCTTTGATTTGTATTTCCCCGTCATTTGCTATTCTGACTTCGATGTTTGGCATTATCTCTCCTACTGCTCCGATTTTGAAGTTGTCGGGGTCAGACATTGACACTGTTGCTGTTGTTTCGGTCAGTCCGTAGCCTGTGAGCATCCTTATTCCTACTGAGCGGCAGAATTCGAATACTTTTTCCGGCACTGCGGCTCCTGCCGTCGGGAAGAAGTTGCCTTTTTCTATTCCTATTCTCCGTTTCAGGAATTCGTATACCGTTTTATTATAGAACCAGTGTTTGGCTTTCGTCCACAGGCTGGGTTTGATGCCTTTTACGACTCGGTCGATGTTGCATGTTTTTCCCGTCTTGAGCGCGTCGTAGAGTATTAGTTTTACTATTCCTTTTGTATGCGCCATTTTGGCGGTCACTATCGAGTAGACTTTTTCCCAGAACCTTGGCACGCTGCACATCACCGTTGGCCTTATTTGCAGTATTGCTTCTTGTATGGCGGAGGGGTCGGTGTTTATGCACACCAGCACTCCTCGCTGCAGGCAGAAGTACGTCCATGCGCGTTCGAAGATGTGGGCCAGCGGCAGGAAGTCCAATGCCACGTCATCGCTTGTCAGCATGTTGAGTTTGGTGTCGTGGTTTATGAAAGCCTGCATGTAGTTCTCTCGCGTGAGCTCTACGCCTTTCGGTTCTCCGGTTGTGCCCGATGTATATAATATGTCTACCAGGTCTTCGGGCGCTGCTTGTTCGCGTCGCCTTGCTATTTCGCCTTCGTATGGCATTCCCGTTCCTTTCGCCATGAAGTCGCGCATGTGCATAGTCGTTGTGCCCGTGCTTTGCAGTTGCACTTCGGGATCGAATGCGACGATGAGTTCGAGGTTCGGGCATCGTTCAACCACTTGGCTTGCTGCTTCGAATTGGTATTGTTCGCCTACGAAGAGGACCTTTGCTTTGGAGTCGTTGAGCATGTATTCGGCTTGCGCGGGCGAGCTTGTGGCGTAGAGGGGTACGACGACAGCCCCGGCCGCATACGCTGCGAAGTTGACATAGAGTAGTTCGGGCATGTTTTGCGAGAATACGGCTATGCGTTCTCCTTGCTTTATTCCTGCGGCTATGAGTGCGTTTGCACAGGTTTCGACTTTACTGCTGAAATCGTCCCACGCGATGGTTTCCCACTTTTGAGTGTTCCGTTCGCGGAATTTCAATGCTGCCCGTTTGCCGTAGGTTGCAGCTTGCTGTTGAATCAATCTTGATAGGTCGACGTAATCCATGCTTGGTGGCGTTGCAAAAGCAAAGATATTAATAATTATCATAAGTAAAAATATGTTATCCATATTGGTTAGGTGTTTAGGTCAGATGAAAGGACTCGGCAGCCCGCCGGCCTGCGATGGTTCGCCGGCATCGCAGATGGTGGTATTGAACTCTTGTGCAAGTTCTTCGGCAATGCGCGTGGCCTCGTCGCGGAATGCGGGGTAATGCGCGAACTCGAACATGATTTGCTCCCACTGCGCCGAGTGGCGGCACGGCGAGAGGTTAGGATAAAGCGGCACTATCCGCTTGCGGTATCCCCTGGGCACTTTGCCTCCGATGAGCACCTGCGGGCAGAACAAGAGGGCAAAGATGAACAGGAACATGCGATGGCGGACTTTCAGGCTGCCTATCGTGCATCGCCGTTCAAAGGAGGCATGCACAAGGGGTACAAGCGAAGGGTCGCCCAATGGCGGCGCAAAGAGTTTCTCACGGCGGAACTTCAGAGCCTTTTCCTGCTCTTCTAACGATTTCATGGCAGACATCCTCTGCATGACGGAATTATTAAATTCTTTATACATAGCTAATAATTTAATTTTTATAATGGGCATACCTGTTTTGGGATACCCTTCCGCCAGCAACATTTATCATAGCACATTAATGGGGGAAAAACGCGGTTTTTGGGCCGGATATGCGGTGTTATTTTTGGATTTTTATTACAATATTATTACATGTATGCTTCTCTGAATTATTTAAGTGTATACGTATGTTAATCTTATATAAATAAACGTATTTTCCACATAGGTACATTTTTGGGGGTACAAAAACGCACGGCAATCAGGGCTTCAAAGCAAGAAAGCGTCCGCCTGCCTTAAAGGATATTTTCCTAAATCTGAAACCATGAAATACAAATATTTGTAGAATACGCTCAAAATAAGCACCCATGCATAATTAATATAGTTATATAGGTTAAGGGTGGAGAGTTTGACTTTGGCTATGCCAGACTGTTATGCGGTTTCTTCGCGGCTTGAACCATCTTCCCCGCTAAGATGGGCGTGAATCCCACGATTGATTTGAAAACAAAGGACGATACTTTTATCTGCCGCATATTTTTCGCTCAAAAAAATTGTTGCGGTTTGCAAGAAAATAGTACTTTTGCGCTTGGAATGGTGAAAAGTGGGGGCGTTAAAGCCCTTTTTTTATTATAAGTAAATGATAGACAAAACGAAGATCAGCGAAATCGTTGATGAATGGATAGAAGGCAAGGACTATTTCGTCGTGGACATCAATGTAAACGACGATGACAAGGTCATTGTTGAAATCGACCATGCCGAAGGCGTGTGGATTGAAGACTGCGTGGAGCTGAGCAAATTCATCGAGTCAAGGCTTAACCGTGACGAACAGGACTATGAGCTCGAAGTCGGCTCGGCGGGGTTAGGCCAACCTTTCAAGATACCCCGGCAATACGAGATTCACATCGGCGACGAAGTTGAAGTCATGACCAAGGAAAACAAGAAATTGACTGGAACGTTGAAATGCGCCGGCACGACCCAATTCACCATCACCACCAAGGAAAAAGTGAAACCTGAAGGGGCGAAACGGGCAGTGATGGTCGACAAAGACCTGACATTTGACTACAACGACGTGAAATATACAAAATACCTAATAAGCTTCAATTGAATATGGCAAAGAAGGCAGAAACCGTAAACCTTGTCGAAACATTTTCGGAGTTCAAGGAACTGAAGAACATCGACCGCTCGACGATGGTAAGCGTGCTTGAAGAATCATTCAAAAGCGTCATAGCGAAAATGTTCGGCACCGACGACAACTACGACGTGATAGTGAACCCCGATAAAGGCGACTTCGAAATCTACCGCAACAGGGTGGTTGTCGAGGATGGCGAAGTCACGAACCTCAACACCCAGATATCACTCAGCGAGGCGCGGCTCATAGACGAGTCATACGAGGTCGGCGAAGACGTTACGGACCAGGTCGACTTCCTCAAATTCGGCAGGCGCGCCATATTGAACCTCCGCCAAACATTGGCGGCAAAGATTCTTGAGCTGCAGAAAGACGACCTTTATGCGAAATATTCCGAGATGGTCGGCGATATAATCACCGCCGAGGTCTACCAAGTGTGGAAGAAAGAGATTCTTCTGCTTGACGAGGAGGGCAACGAGCTGCTGCTGCCCAAAACCGAGCAAATCCCTAGCGACTTCTACCGCAAAGGCGAAACGGTCAAGGCCGTTGTTGCAAGGGTAGAAAACAAGAACAACAACCCCAAGATAATCCTGTCAAGAACCTCTCCGATGTTCCTGCAAAAGCTCTTCGAGCTTGAAGTCCCGGAAGTGGCCGACGGGATAATAACGATAAGGAAAATTGCACGCATCCCCGGCGAAAGAGCCAAGATAGCAGTCGAATCCTACGATGACAGGATTGACCCGGTAGGAGCCTGCGTCGGGGTGAAAGGCTCAAGGATCCATGGCATAGTAAGGGAACTGAGGAATGAAAACATCGACGTGATAAACTTCACCACCAACACATCCCTGTTCATACAAAGGGCAATAAGCCCTGCCAAAATCTCTTCCATCCGCCTCGACGAGGAGAGGAAGAAAGCCGAGGTATACCTCAAGCCCGAAGAGGTGTCGCTTGCAATCGGCAAGAGCGGCATGAACATCAAGCTCGCAAGCATGCTAACGGAGTACACCATCGATGTCTTCAGGGAACTTGACCAAGCCTACGAGGAGGACGATATCTACCTGGATGAGTTCAAGGACGAAATCGACGAGTGGGTAATCGAGTCGATAAAGAAAATCGGCATCGACACGGCCAAAGGCGTGCTTAACGCCTCACGGGAAATGATTATCGAGAAAGCCGACCTTGAAGAAGACACAGTCGACGAGGTCATAAAGATCCTTAAAGCTGAATTTGAAGAAGATTAGCCTACGGGAACTTGACGGCAAACACTGGCTTACGTGGCCAACCCAATGTCATTTTCCAAACAAACGCATACACTCACACAACAAATTATGGCAATACGGTTAAACAAAATAATCAGGGATCTGAACATAGGCAGCGCGACTGTCATAGAATTCTTACGGAAAAAAGGATTCGAAATCGAGGGCGGACCAAACTCCAAAATAACCGAAGAACAATATGACTTGCTCATAGAAGAGTTCAGCGACGACAAGAAACTCAAAAAAGAATCTGATCTGAAAAGCCAAGAAAGGCTGAACAAATACAAGAGCAAGACGCAAGAAGCGGCACTTGAAGGTCACGGGAAAAACGATGATGGCAACGAAACAAATGAATCATTCATCGAAATCAAAAAGCCAAGCATAAAAACCGTAGGCAAAATCGACTTAGACAGCCTCAACAAAAAACCTAAACCAGCAAGCAAAACAGAGGACAGCGAAAGCGAACTGCCCCCGATAACCGATGCCACACCAGAACAAACGCCTGAAAAGCAACCGGAAGCGGAACCAATAACAGAAACTGTACAACAAGAAGCAACAAGCAGCGAACAAGTTACTGCCGAGCCAATAGCGGACACCGGGCAAGAAGTTGCGCAAGATGATGGCGAGCAAAAGCAGGACAAAGTCAATGAAGTGTTCAAAATCGAACATGAAGACCTCCATACCGGCATAAAAGTAGTAGGGACAATCAATTTGGACACCTTGAACCAATCGACAAGGCCAAAGAAAAAAACCAAAGAAGAAAAGCGCAAAGAAAGGGAGGACAAAGAGAAAATGCGCCTCGAACAGCGCAAGAAAATGAAGGAGGCCATAATAAAGGAAATCCGCAAAGACGACGGCACCGCTAAACAGGCAACCGACAACACCACTGACGATTCAAAACAAAAGAAGAAAAGAAGCAGGATAAACAAAGAACGCATAGACATCGAGAACCTGCAACATCAAAACGATACAAGGAACAAACGAAACCAACAAGACAAACAAGGCAAACAGAACCAGCAATCAAAGAATGCCGGCAAGAAGAAGAAATCATCATTCGCAAAGCCGGAAATAAGCGAGGAAGACGTAGCCAAACAGGTAAAGGAAACACTTGCGCGCCTCACATCGAAAGGAGGAAAGAGCAAAGCTGCAAAATACAAGAAAGAAAAAAGAGAAATAGCGCACATCAGGCAGGCCGAACTTGAAAACCGTGAAAACGAGGAAAGCAAGACGCTGAAACTTACCGAATTCGTGACGGCAAACGAGCTTGCCAACATGATGGACGTCTCGGTAAACCAAGTCATAGCAACCTGCATGAGCATCGGCATAATGGTGTCGATAAACCAAAGGCTCGATGCCGAGACTATCAACCTCGTCGCCGAGGAGTTCGGCTTCCAAACAGAATACGTAAGCGCATCGGTTGCCGAAGCAGTTGCCGAGGAAGCCGACAAAGAAGAGGATCTTCTCCCGCGCCCGCCAATAGTGACCGTCATGGGGCATGTCGACCACGGGAAAACCTCGCTGCTTGACTACATACGCAAGTCAAACGTCATTGCAGGCGAGGCAGGCGGAATAACACAACATATCGGGGCATACAATGTCAAACTCGAAGACGGGCGGCGCATAACATTCCTTGACACTCCTGGCCACGAGGCATTCACGGCAATGAGGGCAAGAGGAGCGAAAGTCACTGACATAGCCATAATCATAGTAGCTGCCGACGACAACGTGATGCCGCAAACCAAAGAAGCCATAAACCATGCATCAGCCGCAGGCGTGCCAATGGTGTTCGCAATAAACAAAATAGACAAGCCCAATGCGAACCCCGACAAGATCAAGGAGGAACTCGCCAACATGAACCTCCTTATCGAGGAATGGGGAGGCAAATACCAGTCACAGGACATCTCGGCCAAACAAGGGACAGGCGTCAATGAACTGATGGAAAAAGTGCTGCTCGAAGCCGAGATGCTAGAGCTTAAGGCAAACCCAAACAGGAAAGCTTCAGGCTCGATTATCGAGTCAACGCTTGACAAAGGCAGGGGCTATGTAGCTACGGTGTTAGTCTCAAACGGCACATTGAAAATAGGCGACGTCGTTCTGGCTGGGACAAACTATGGCAAAATCAAGGCCATGTTCAACGAAAGGAACCAACGCATAAGCCAAGCAGGGCCGTCGGAACCAGCACTGATACTCGGGTTGAACGGGGCTCCGACAGCCGGCGACATATTCCACGTCACTGAAACCGAACAAGAAGCAAGGGAAATAGCTGCCAAACGCGAACAACTGCAACGTGAGCAAGGACTCAGGACACAAAAACTCTTGACGCTCGACGAAGTGGGTAGGCGCATCGCATTGGGAGGATTCCAGGAACTCAACATCATTGTCAAGGGAGACGTAGACGGGTCAATCGAAGCCCTGTCCGATTCATTGATAAAACTTTCTACTGAAAAGATACAGGTCAATGTCATCCACAAGGCCGTAGGGCAGATTTCGGAGTCCGATGTCTCACTTGCAGCCGCATCCAACGCAATCATCATAGGATTCCAAGTCAGGCCGTCGACTTCGGCAAGGAAGTTTGCTGAGCAAGAAGGCGTGGACATACGTCTCTACTCTATCATATACGATGCCATTGAACAAGTCAAAGACGCAATGGCCGGAATGCTGACCCCTGAAGTGAAGGAAGAAATCACGGCAGCTATCGAAGTCCTCGAAGTGTTCCACATATCAAAAGTAGGAACAGTAGCAGGAGGAATGGTCAGGGAAGGCAAAGTCAAGCGCAATGACAAGGCAAGGCTTATCAGAGACGGAATAGTGATCTACACTGGGGCTATCAATGCATTGAAACGCTTCAAGGATGATGTCAAGGAAGTGGCCATGAACTACGAATGCGGAATAAGCCTGACAAACTGCAACGACATCAAAGTCGGCGACATAATAGAGACTTACGAAGAGGTTGAAGTGAAGGCCAAGCTATAAAGCACCCACACATCTTCCGCACATTAGAAGAGATGCTGCACGCACAACATTGCAGCATCTCTTCTTTTATTGTATGTTTGCCCTGACTGGAACCGTATCCAACATAAAAATCTAAAGAAAAACATGGAACAATTTGACGAGATAAAAAAACTCATTGCTGACGGCATGATCGACCGAGCATTGGATATTTGCAACGCAGAAGCAGCAAATGAAACCAACAAGCAGAAACTCGAAACCATCTATTATTTGATGGGGAACGCACATCGCAAACGCGAGGAATGGAAAGAAGCAATGAACTGCTACCAAAAAGCAATCGATTTAAATCCTGACAGTCCTGCCGTTACAGCACGGAAAATGATAGTCGAGATCTTGGAATATTTTTATAAAGACCAGTTCAACCAATAAAGAACTATAATAATGTTAGCAAAAGTGCTCTTGGGCGGATATAAAAATTTGCGCCGCCTTACATTTTTCCAAGAATATAAATATATTTGCATATACCAACACAAAACATAAAGCTTAACAAAATGGGTAAATTAAAAGGAGTAGTAGTCGTTGATGCCGAAAGTTGCAAAGGCTGCAACTTGTGCGTCGTAGCATGTCCTTTGAACGTATTGGCTTTGGGAAAAGAAGTAAACCTGAAAGGATACAATTACGCACAACAAGTCTTGGAAGACACATGCACTGGCTGCATAATATGTGCAACCGTATGTCCTGATGCGTGCTTGACAGTTTACAGGGCAAGAGTAGAATAACATCCAAAAACAGATAGATTTATGGCTCAAGAAGTATTATTAATGAAAGGAAATGAAGCTATAGCTCGCGCCGCAATCCTATGCGGTGCTGACGCTTACTTCGGCTATCCCATAACTCCGCAATCCGAGGTGCTTGAAACATTGGCAGAACTCAAGCCTTGGGAAACTACGGGCATGGTGGTGCTCCAGGCAGAAAGCGAAGTGTCAGCCATCAACATGGTGTATGGTGGCGCAGCGACGGGCAAGATGGTCTGGACTTCATCGTCAAGCCCTGGCATCAGCCTCAAGCAAGAGGGCATTTCCTACATAGCAGGCGCGGAGCTGCCTTGCCTCATCGTGAATATCATGCGTGGCGGCCCTGGCTTGGGAACAATCCAGCCCAGCCAAGCCGACTATTTCCAAACGACAAAAGGTGGAGGCCATGGTGACTACCGCCTAATAGCATTAGCGCCGGCATCAGTGCAGGAAATGGCCGACTTCGTGGAGTTAGGTTTCAATTTGGCATTCAAATACCGCAACCCGGCAATCATCCTCTCCGATGGTGTGATAGGCCAAATGATGGAGAAAATCGTCTTGCCCGAACAAAAGCCGCGCCGCACCGATGAAGAAGTCATCAAGCAATGCCCATGGGCGGCTAACGGCAAAGCAGCTGGACGTAAGCCCAACATCATCACCTCGCTTGAGATGGACCCGCACAAAATGGAAATGCGCAACATCCATTTGCAAGAGAAATACAAAGAGATAGAAGAAAAGGAAGTCCGATACGAGGAAATCCAATGCGAGGATGCTGAATACCTGATTGTCGCCTTTGGCTCATGCGCCCGCATCGGGCAGAAAGCAATCCAAATTGCACGTGACGAAGGCATCAAGGTTGGATTGTTAAGGCCTATCACTTTGTGGCCTTTCCCGACAAAAGCCATCATCGAATACAGCAAAAAAACCAAGGGCATGCTGTCGCTCGAACTCAACGCCGGGCAAATGATAGAAGATATCCGCTTGGCAGCTAACGGTGTCATTCCCGTTGAACATTTCGGCAGACTCGGTGGCATTGTCCCAGGGCCAGACGAAGTAGTCAAAGCACTGAAAGAAAAACTCATCAATCGCTAAATGGCAACGGTCATAAAGAAAATAAGGGATGTCCTCAACGTTCTGTTCATGGTCGGCGCATTGGCCTCGATTGCAACGTTCTTCATCTCAGATGACAGGATGCTGTTTTTCTACGTTTGCACTGTCACACTGGCGCTGAAGTTTGTTGAATTCATCCTACGATTCACATTCAGAAACAATTAAACAAGGACAAGATGGAAATAACAGAAATAACCAAGCTCGAAAACATCGTTTATAAGAAGCCTAAACTTATGAACGACAACCCTATGCACTACTGCCCTGGTTGCAGCCACGGCGTAGTGCACAAACTCATTGCTGAAGTGATTGAGGAAATGGGAATGGAAAACAAGTCAGTAGGCATATCGCCAGTCGGGTGCGCAGTGTTCATCTACAACTACATTGACATCGACTGGCATGAAGCGGCTCACGGACGCGCACCCGCATTGGCTACGGCAATCAAAAGGCTGTGGCCTGACAGATTGGTGTTTTCCTACCAAGGCGATGGTGACCTCGCAGCAATCGGCACAGCCGAAACCATACACGCGCTCAACCGTGGAGAGAATATCACGATAATATTCATCAACAACGCCATTTATGGCATGACTGGAGGACAAATGGCACCGACGACACTCATTGGAATGAAAACGTCCACTTCACCCTACGGGCGCGATGCCAAGCTGCAGGGCTATCCTCTAAAAATAACCGAGATTGCAGCTATGCTCGAAGGCACGGCCTACGTGACAAGGCAGGCGGTGGACACTGCGCCTGGAATACGCAAGGCTAAAAAAGCTATCCGCAAGGCATTCGAAAACTCAATGCAGGGCAAAGGGTCAAACCTCGTGGAGATTGTCTCAACCTGCAACTCCGGCTGGAAGATGTCACCCGAAAAATCAAACCAATGGATGGTAGAGAATATGTTCCCATTCTATCCACTGGGTGATTTGAAAGACAAATAACAATTCACTACACCAACAAACTATCAGAAAATGACACACGAAATAATCATAGCAGGATTCGGAGGTCAAGGAGTACTGTCAATGGGCAAAATCCTTGCCTACGCCGGCCTCATGGAAAACAAGGAAGTCACATGGATGCCTGCCTACGGACCCGAACAAAGGGGCGGAACTGCCAACGTCACAGTCATAGTCAGCGACGAAAGGATTTCATCACCTATCTTGAGCACCTATGACGTGGCAATAGTGCTTAACCAGCCATCCCTCGAAAAGTTCGAGTCAAAGGTCAAGCCTGGGGGGATAATTATCTACGACAGCAATGGCATAATAAAACCTCCGACACGCAAAGACATCAAAATCTACAAAATTGACGCTGTGGAAGCAGCAAACGAGATGAACAACACGAAAGTGTTCAACATGATCGTGCTGGGCGGATTGCTCAAACTCGAACCTATCGTGACCATTGAAGGGGTCGTTAAGGCTTTGAAAAAGTCATTGCCAGAGCGGCACCACAAATTAATACCGGTTAATGAAGAAGCCATAAAGAAAGGCATGCAAATAATTGAATCGGTAAACTAATTCACAGACAATGCGACAAAAGGCACGGGGAAGACCATTCCTGCCTTTTGTGTATTCAGGCAAATCTTGTGTTTTTCCTTTTATGCGTTCAATGTTGGCGGCGGCGCGCATTCTGAAGTTGATGCATTTGCAAAGCCCCAAACTCCATGAAACAAACAATTTACCAAACTGCCGGAGGTACATTAACGCCATTGATGCCTGTTTAATCGGCAAAGTGTTGTAAATTTGCCAATTGTATGGCAGTACACCGCAATATCCATTTGTTGCTCACCATGGCCATGCTGGCGACGGCAACCTTGGCAATGGCGCAGAACCCGTTTGTGGATGAGTATGATGAGTACAGCGAATACTATGACCCCAACGACCCGAACGTGGCTTTCTACAGCCAGCTGGATTCCATGCCCGACATCGATGCAAACACTATACCCGTTCATGTTGAAATGTGGAATGTCGACGAACTCTTTGGCGACATAAAACCTGTCAAGGTCGACACCACCTATCAATATTTCTACAACTCATTCATGGACGAGGGTGAGCGCGGTGAGTATAACATTCTAGGCAACCTCGGCGCGCCGCGCTACTCGAGGATTTTTTCCGAACGTGCCAACCGCGACAACCAGAACATCTTCATCACTCCATATTCACTATATAAATCACCTGGCGAATTCAAATTCGTCAACACCAAGTCGCCCTTCACCAAACTGCAATACTACAAGGGGGGCAGCAAGAACGAAGGCGAGGAGATGTTCAATACCTATTTCGGCCTGAGCTTCAACAAACAATTTTCCACGGGGTTCAATGTTGACTACATATACGGGCGCGGCTACTACCAAGCACAATCAACAGCCAACCTTGGGGCATCCTATTTTGCGAGTTACATAGGCGACCGCTACCAAGCCAACTTTCTATTCAGTCACTTCCGCACGAGAATGAGGGAAAACGGGGGCATAACAGACGACCGCTACATAACCGACCCTATTTCGATGAACGAGGGACGCACCGAATACACCTCAAGCGACATCCCCATCAACTTCTCAAGCAACAACGCATGGAACACCAACAAAGACCTCTATGTTTACCTTACGCACCGCTATAACGTAGGCATAACCGAGGAACACACTGTGCCCGTCGACACAATCAACCTGCCAAAGGACAGCATGATGACAGTCAAAGTGTTCATACCGGTGACCAGTTTCATACACACGGCGAAAATTGAACGCGGCAAGAGGAACTTCCTGTCATACGGCATTCCAGAGGACTATTTCGCAAACACCTACATGCCAGGCGATTCCATTGACGACAAATTCAACTACTTGTCTGTCAAAAACACCTTGGCCATATCGCTCAACGAAGGCTTCAAGAGCTGGTCGAAGTTTGGCCTGAAGGCTTTTGCCTCTTATGAATTCAGGCGCTTCACCATGATCGACTCACTCTATGCCGGCCAAAACTTTGCCATGCGCAACTACACGCAAAACGATTTCGCCGTAGGAGGGGAATTGTCAAAGGTGCAAGGCTCGCTTGTCCACTACAGAGCCAACGGGCAGATTTCGCTGCTCGGCAGCAACATAGGCGATTTCACGGTCAACGGCGACATTGACTTCAACTTCAACTTGTTCGGCGACACCGTCTCAATCACGGGAACCGCATCAATCAACAACACCTCTCCCCTCTTTTTCCAAAACTACTACCACTCGAAAAACTTCTGGTGGGACAACGACTTCGACAAGGAATGGAGATATATGGTAGGCGGGTCACTCGCTATCGACAAATGGCGCACAAACCTCAATATAAGTTTCGAAAACATCAAGAACTACATCTACTACGACAACACGGCTTGCGCCAATCAATTCACCGGAAACTTGCAAGTCTTCACGGCCAAACTGCGACAGGACTTCAAGCTCAGCGTATTCCATCTCGACAACGAAGTAACATACCAGAAAAGCAGTGACGGCACAATACTGCCGCTGCCTGAGTTCTCGCTCTACCACAATTTCTACATTTCGGCGTTGTTGTTCAAAAAAGTGCTGCGCATGGAAATTGGAGCCGACTTGAGATACTTCACATCTTATTACGCAGAAGCCTACAACCCTGCCACTGGGCAATTCCACTTGCAACCGTCAGACGATATGGTCAAAATTGGCAGCTACCCCATCATAAATGCCTATGCCAACATATTCTTAAAACGGACAAGGATTTTTGTCATGTGGTCGCACGTCAACTACGGCAGCGGAAATTCCAATGCGTTCTATGTACCGCACTATCCGGTGCCTCCTTCGCTGTTCAGATTCGGAATTTCATGGATTTTCTATGACTAAACATATCATCTACAAAAAAAAGAAGAAAAAGCGATCCATCATCGGAGCAATAGCAATTCCAGTATTTGGCATTGTATTTCTCATAGTGGTGACAACAAAGTTCCACGAAGCATTAAACAAGTTAACTACACCTGACTTCTTTGCCAAAGGCGTTTTAACTGCAGTAATCGAGGAAAGCCCGCTAACGTTCACTGTTAACGGCAACGATACGACGGGTATGGACTACCTACTACTGAAGCATTTTGCCATGCACCATGGCCTGACATTGAAACTGAAAGTGGTAAAGAACTTCGATGAAGCATCAGAAGCCCTCCTGAACGGCGAGTGCGACATAATCGCAACGGGCATACCATCGACGATGAAAGCCAAATCAATGATGCACTTATCTGTTCCGCTCTACAAGTCAAAGGCAACGCTCGTGCACAACATAGGACATGGCATCAGCATCACTTCAGCCTATGACCTCGCGGGCAAAACAATCACCTTGCCCAAAGGCTCACACTACGCAATCAGGATAGCAAACATGCAACACGAAATCAAGGACACAATTGCAGTAGAATTCGACACAACGAAAAATGCCTTTGAACTAATCCGCGATGTCAATGACAACAATGACGCAATGACAGTTTGCGACGACAAACTCGCAGCAATTGCCGAGGCACAGTTTGAGCACATCAAAAGCTTCACCATAGGATTTGAGCAAGAAATCTCATTCGGAACATCGAAAAATGCCGATGAACTCAACAAAAGCCTTGACCAATGGCTTACCGAATTCAAGGCTACCGACAGCTACACTGCGATGTGCAAAGCCTATTTGAATACTGATTGAATACTGTATTCCTGCCAGCATAAACATCAACCTTGATGATACCGCAAGCGAAAGATTTATGACCACAGGCGGGGAAAGAGCAAAAAA